>JAZNBV010000011.1:0-13909 GCA_045587205.1 Victivallaceae bacterium | reverse complement strand
ATTTCTTCTTTCTCCAGTACTATCTCTCCCTGTTTGCATATACAAAATATGCAAGCAAAGATATAATTACTTGTATTTATTAGGAGCCGTATTTGCTCTTTGGAGTATGTGTATTCCGCCGATTGGAGATCAATCGAGGTATTTTATTCTTATACATAATGGGGATCCGTTGCAATTTGACTCCATTAATGATATTGCAAAATTGAATATTGTGCAATTGGCTTGTTGGATTTGCCAGCTTTACAAAATTAATTTAGAAATATTAAGAGCTGTCATTGTATTTAT
Organism: Victivallaceae bacterium; assembly: GCA_045587205.1. Taxonomy (GTDB): domain Bacteria; phylum Verrucomicrobiota; class Lentisphaeria; order Victivallales; family Victivallaceae; genus SIG78. The sequence goes on along the minus strand of JAZNBV010000011.1, from coordinate 13,624 downwards.
TTCCTGGAGTGTAATTGCAGCTGTTATTATTGATATATTGCGCAAAACTCCAAATATTCGTACGGGTAGTCTTTTTTGTGGATGCTTGATATTAATTGGAGCATTCCCATATATGCAAGTAGCCTATGGATTCCGTTGGGGGACAGCCTGTTGCCTTACCGCTGCGGCTCTTTATTGGCTTATTTGTCGAAAAAAATACTTTTTAGGAGGATTTTTCATACTTATAAGTTGCTTTACACATATAGCAATTATTGGATATTTGGCATTAGGTTATTTATTTTTTTTACTGAATATAAATCGCAAGTCATCTTTTATAATCTTATCAACCATTTTAATCTTCATTGGACAAGCTATAATATTGGCTTTGACCTATGATTTATTCCCTGATTTTATCTTTTTCAGAACATATTTAGCGCCTGATGCTTATTGGAATACAGGATATGTTGAAGTGCGAAGTTTTAATGCGAAAATACTCGCATTTTTGCGTCCAATACCTTGCTACTTTTATCTGTTTTTTATTCTCAAACAATGGAATGGGAAACTACTCTTCAAACGAATATCTATTGCGATTTTTTTGACATGGTTTACTGTTATGGCTCAAACCAATCTTTACGGAAGATTGCAACTTATGATATTTTTATTGTGCGCTTTTGACTTATTTTATAGTTTAACTTACAGTAGCCACAAAAGAGATTATTATTTGCGTTTGGGGGCAACGCTGTTTTTGGGACTATTTCTCCTAAATCAAGCAGCTATGAGGAAATTCAGGGATTTTAAAATGGAAGCAAGATTTATATTTTACACTTCCATACATATGTTATCTCACAGCTATAGCGATGATTATTTTTTTGAAAAAATAACAGAAGATGGTAACTCTTTTTACGATAAACAATAAAATCACAGGAAATATTTGACAATGAATATTGCAATATTTATTAATGATATCACAAAAATGGCAGGTACAGAAAGAGCTGTATGTAATTTAGCCAATATTTTAAGTAAATCTACTGATAAAAAAATTTTTATTTTTTCTCTGTATTCAAATGAAGGATCTTCTGCTTATCATTTACAGGATAATGTTTGTATTGTGCATATGGGGTTTTCTTATCCGCGCGGCTCTGTGTTAGCGTTATTTAAATGTGTGTACATATTAAATTCTGTATCAAAAATATTAAAAAAGAAAAATATTGATATAGTATTAGGGACTACCCATGCCTCCACTTTACTGATTCTGCCTTTTCTCTCAAGAAAGATTAAAAAAATTGCGTGTGAGCATCTCCCATACAATTCTTGCTCACTGCCTCGTAAAATATTACGTATGTCCCTTTATGTAATGCTGGATGCTGTCGTACTTTTAACTGAAGAAGATGCCTCTCATTATTTTTTTGTTCCTACGAAAAAAAAATACATTATTCCCAACTCATTATCGTTTTTGCCTGAACAATGTTCTCCATTAACAGATAAAAAAATGATAATGATCGGGCGTCTATCTCCTGAAAAAGGTTTTGATATTTTATTGCCTATTGCGTCTGAATTGAAAATGTATTTACCTGATTGGCATATAGATATTTATGGTAATGGGAAAGAATATGACTCGCTAATTCAACAAGCACGCGAATTGAATGTCACTGATTATGTAACATTTTTGCCTCCTACAAATGAAATTCAAGATGCTTATAAGAACTCAAGTATGTATTTAATGACATCGCGTTTTGAGGGATTCCCTATGGTATTGTTAGAAGCAAAATCATATGGTTTACCTATAATATCTTTTGATTGTCCTGTTGGTCCTCGCCAGTTAATACACGACAACGAAGATGGCTTTCTAATTCCTTTGGGGGATAAGAATGGTTTTATTCAGGCCGTAAAGAGTATTGCAATGGACTCAAAAATGAGACTAGAATTTGGTAAAAATGCCAGAAAAAACTGTCTGAAATATTCCCCGGATGCTATACTTGCTTACTGGAAAAAACTGTTCGATGATTTATCATAAATAGTGGGAGCAGATAATGAATTCAAAATTCTCCATAATTATGCCTTGTCATAACGGGGCAAAGTATATTGCCGATTCAATACGATCGGTTATTGCTCAAACTTATACAGATTGGGAATTGCTCGTTGTAGATGATTGTTCGACGGATGATTCTGTTGAAATCGTGCAACAATTAGCTTCAAAAGATTCCAGAATAAAATTATTGCAGACAGAACAGCCTTCTGGCTCTCCGACATTACCGAGAAATATAGGAATCGAAAATGCCCAGGGGCGCTTTATTGCCTTTCTGGATTGTGATGATATGTGGCTGCCTGCCAAATTGAAAAATCAACTGCCGCTTTTTGAAAATGAAAGAACTGCTGTTGTTTTTTCATACTATGAAAAAATGGATGAATCTGGCAAGAGAAACAATAGAATCGTGCGTTCCCCATCGAAAGTTAAATATTCGACTTTGTTAAAAGGAAATTGCATTGGCAACCTTACAGGAGCCTATGACACCCGAAAGGTAGGAAAAGTGTTGCAAAAACATATCCATCACGAAGATTATGTTATGTGGCTGCAAATACTTTCTCAAGGTTGGATAGCACAAAATACCAATTCGTGCGAAGCCGTTTATCGTGAACAAAAAAATAGTGTCTCTGGTAATAAATTGCGTGTTTTAAGTTGGGTTTGGAATATTTACACCAATGAATTAAAATTATCATTCCTGCAATCATTGTACTATTTTGCATTTTATATAGTCAAGTCAAGCTTGAAATTCTTAAAATAATCAGAAAGATAACTTATGAAAATATTGATTTTAGGCGGCAGTGGGTTTGTTGGAACCCGACTCACGGAAATATTGCTCGAACAGCATCAGGTCACTATTGGCGATATTGTCCAAAGCGAAAAATATCCGCAGCTCTGGCAAAAGTGTGACATTTGCTCTGATGATGATTTGCGCAAAATCCTGCCAGGGCACGACTGCATTGTCAATCTGGCAGCTGCCCACCGCGATGATGTCAGACCAATCTCGCTTTACACCACTGTAAATGTGGAAGGAGCTGAACACCTTTGCAAAATCGCTTCAGAACTGGCGATACGAAACATCGTTTTTACTTCATCTGTCGCAGTTTATGGTTTCCCGAAATGGGAATATGAAGAAGATGCCCTGAAAGATCCGTTTAATGAATATGGAAGAACCAAATTGCTTGCGGAAGCAGTATATGAAAAGTGGCAACAGGCAAATCCTGAAAATCAGCTGCACGTTATCCGCCCCACGGTGATTTTCGGCGAAGGCAACCGCGGCAATGTTTACAACCTTTTCAACCAGCTCGCATCGGGGCGGTTTATGATGGTCGGCAGCGGCAAAAACAAAAAATCGATGGCGTATGTCGGCAATGTGGCGGCTTTTCTCAAATGGAACATTGAAGAAAATCACGCCGCTTATTCGGTTTACAACTATATTGACAAGCCGGATTACAATATGCTGGATCTGGTAACAAATTTTGAAAATATCCTCGGACGCAAATTTCCGCCGCTTTCACTGCCCTACTGGTTGGGCTTGTGTGGTGGATATTGTTTTGATATTCTGGCTTTTATCACCCGTAAAAATTTCCCGATCAGTTCCATAAGAGTAAAGAAATTCTGTGCTCAAACCGTTTTCAACTCGGACAAAATGCAACAAAGCGGTTTTCAAGCGCCCTATTCAATGCCGGAAGCCTTGAAGCGGGTCATCGAATTTGAATTCAAATAAAATCCTGTCAAATATCAGTTTATGGCAACGTTCTGCAAATTTTTTTCAGCTTCTTTTCAGCGCATTGCTGCATTGGCTGAAAAACATTCATTTTATGTTTTACTATTGCTTATATTGATAAGTTTGTCTCTCAAGCTGCTTGCTCTGGGGATCGATTCGGCAGTGAGCAGCGATGCTTCACTCTATTTGCGGACTGCTCAAGAGTGGTTCAATACTGGCGAATATCAGGCGGGCTTGCCGCCGATGCTCTTCTTTTTGATAAAACTCCTTATGCATCTGGGTTTTCCGGCTGATATTGCCGGATGGACGGTCAATGTGGCCTTGGGTTCGCTCATTACTCTGGCGGGGTTCGGCATAACTTTTGAGTTCACCGGCAACCGGAAAACTGCCCTGATGGCGGCGGCTTTTTTTGCGTTCCACCCCGGCATAAATGACCTTTCCATTGAAATTCAGCGCGATATACCGTTCCTTTTCTTTGCCGGGTGCGCCCTCTGGGCGGCTTTTGCCGGAATCAAACGCAAACACTGGTGGCTCTGGAGCTTATGCGGCTTTGCTCTTTCGTCCGCGCTCCTGACCCGCTACGAAGCTCTGGAACTGCTGTTTTTAATTGCCGTCTGGCTCTTTATTCTGCCCTTTTTCCGCCGTTTGAGCTGGAAGCAAATGTTTGGTTACGGTTTTACCTTTATTCTTTCGCTTGTGGGCTTTACCTGGTTGCTGCTATCTGTTATGAACTGCACCAACTTTGAAAAAATGTGGAATGCCAAGTTCAATATGGTTGAGCGGCAAATGCAGGCTCCGCCGCCTGACAGGGGGATTTGACTATGTGGGACTATCTCTTTAAGAACATCTCCAAAATCCTCTACGAGCCGATCGCGGTCTGCGTTATAATCTACCTTGTCTGGACTCTTTTCTTTTTCCGCAAAAAAGATAAACTCTTTTATTGGGGTTTTCTGCTGACTGTTATTTTTATGGTCGGCTGGCGGCTGGCGTGTCACAAAGTTATGCTCTCTTCGCGTTACTCGGCACTGCTGATTTATCCGGCTCTGATCATTACGGCGTGCCTTTGCGGAAAAGTTCATCCCTTTTTCCGCTGGCTTTTGAAAAAACTGCATCTGAACTTTTCCGGCAAAACTCAAATCTGCCGTTTTCTGACCGTTGTGGTCTTTGTGGGGCTGTTGATCGCCTGTCTGGCAAAAGCGCTGCATTTGAATCCTTACGGCAACTACTGGCGCAAGATCAGTCAAACTTATTTGAAGCACTCCAACGGCACGGGAGAGGTGCATACCATTTCAGGAGAGCGCAACCGTTTGACTTATTATGCAGCTAAACAGCTTAAAGAAATAAATGTTCTGACCTGGAAAGCGGACGAACTGCCGATCGATTTCGTAAAAAAGAATGTTACTCTGGTAAAAAATATTCCCGGCAATCACTACTTTTTCTATTATTTGCGAAAAGGCAATGTGGAGCCGACGGCAGAAAATATGCAGCAGGAGCTATCGGGCGGCAAATGGCAGATCCTTGACCGCCAATATCTCTCCAAACGCAAAAATAAAGAACTTGTTCTGGCTCTTTATCAACCGGCTTGCCCCAATATTGAGGAATGGAACCAGCCGATTCCGCCGATGCCGGCAAAAAATCTCTGCCGAAACGGTGATTTTGAAACCGTTGTGCCGCCCGCCGCAGTAAAAAATCTGGAAAAAAAATATCAGGAATCCGGCGTTAAAGGTTACACCGATTTGAGCGATCGCAAATTACCGAATTTCTGGTGGTTCAGTTTGGGGCAATACAAAGATGATCCGCCGGATTTCCGTTTACAGGACAACTCCCCGCTGGCAGGTAAGTATTCTTTGTATATAGATTCGCCTAATCCGGCACGATTGGCATACTTTGATGGTTGGTTTTATGTTAATAGTAAAAATTGCCAATATGAATTTTTCATCCGTGGTGAAGGGCAGAAAAAATCGACTGTATATTTTTCCATTGTTTCGAGAAATCCAAAAATAAAAAGCAAATTACCATTAGAAAAAATTAAACTCGTGATAGAGTCTGGTAAGACTTATCGAGTCCGCGGTGAGATTTTTGCAAAAAAATACCCCAAAGGGTGGTTATGTGCTGCATTTAATATCAACGGCTGCGTGCTGATCGATCAGATGAGCATTGTGGAGGTGCCTTGATTTTTAAGTTATTTATGCTATATTAATTTTTTGTAAACGAAAGGATTTTTTTATGAGTGATCAAGTTGAAAATGTTCAGAACGAAATCGGATTTTCCGAAATCATCACTTTTGTCAAAAAATATGGCAAAAAAAGTGTTGTTTATGCCGGAATTTCGCTGGCTGTAACACTGTTCCTGCTGCTGGTGATCTACCTGATTGCCCCGAAAAAAACAGCTTATTCAACAGAACTTGCACTGCAGCTGCAGAAAACCAGAGGTTCGATGGTCTATCCCAGCGGCAAAAAATTCAGTGCCAATGATATTCTTTCGCCGGCTGTGCTGCGGGAAGTTTACAACAACAATCAGCTTAATGGCAAGATTGAGTTTGAAAAATTCTGCGCGCTGTTCTATTTTTCCGGTGTTGATATGGAAAAAGAACTCCTCACTGCGGCTTACAAAGCCAAGCTCAGCAATAAAAAAATCACTGTTGTCGAGCAGAAAAATCTCGAAGCGGAATATCTCGAAGCCTTGCGCAGTCTGGAAACCAATCTGGTGACTGTTTCGATGCTGCCGCACCATAAACTCACTGCCGGTGAAGAAGCTAAAATACTCAATGAAGTACCTGTCACCTGGTTCAAGATCTATTCCAAACAGGAAGCCAAACAGTTCCCGCGTGTGGAAACTGTCCAGCAGCTTCAGAGCATCCGCAGCAGTGTTGCCGGCGAAGGCTGGTTCATCGTTCTGGACAAAGCTCGTATGGCTTGCAATAATCTGCATCGCGCCTGTCTGCAGCTCGATGAACTGCTTGCCGGTCAGAAAGTTGCGCTGCCTTCCGGCGAATATCTGGATGAATTGCGTGAACGGCTCAACAATCTTGTCAGCCACCGCATCCGTCCGCTTTTGCTGATGGTGCAGGAATCTCCAGCCTACCAATCGCCGCTTGATCAGATTTTTCTGCGGGCAAAAATCATAGATTTGCAGAAAGGCATCAAAGCCAATCAGAGCAAATACAATGCGATGGTCGATGCCATCGGTATTCTCAACACCAATGATTCAGCTGCTGCCGGCAAAACAACTTCCGGCGCCGGCAATGCGGCTCCGCTGACAATGAATTTTGACGGCAATTTCTTTGCATCGCTTTCCGCGTTGATCCGCGATTCGCAGAGTTTGAATCTGCGCGAACAGTACGCCAATTCTGCTGTAAATTACAAAAACCTTATTGCAGAACAGGAATCCGAACTTGATTATTACACTGAAATGCTCCAGCAGAGTAAACGCAGAACCGCTGCGGCAGGAAATATTACCACTGCTCAATTCAAAAAAATTGAAGAATCGCTCTTCAGTGAATTACTGACTCTCGGCAGAAAAGTCAATGAATTCCGGGAACTTATCTACAAAGATTATATGCTTGATAAACAATTCTTTACCAGCAATGGCGAAGTGCGTAAAGTTACAGATTTCTACATACCGATCAAGAAGGTTGCCATTATCCTGCTGCTGATCTGGTTTGTACTCAATGCAGTCCGCGTCAGCAAACAGTTCTACAAATCTTACACCGAAGGCGAATTGAAAAACTGATCTTTCAGTCATTCACGAAAGCAAAAAACCGCAGTTCCGTTGGAAACTGCGGTTTTTTATTTATTGCTGAACTCTTTTACTTGGCAAATTTCTGCTGAAAAAAGTTGATCGTTGTCTCCATACCTTCAGCAAAAGTGTGCTTGGGTTTGAAGCCGGTGGAGGCAAGTTTTTCCACGCCCGCCATTGAGTGTTTGACATCGCCGGGGCGCTCATCCAGATGCAGAACTTTGCTCTTGGAACCAGTCACCTTTACGATCTCTTTGACCAGATCGTTGATAGTTATCTTGCTGCCGTAGGCAATGTTGTACACACCGGTAAAATCATTCATTGCCATAAAAACATTGGCTTCCACAATATCTTTTACATAAATAAAGTCGCGGGTCTGTTCGCCATCACCGAAAATCGTGATATCTTCGTTGGTCACCGCTTTAGCTGTAAAAATCGGAATCGCCGCAGCGTAGGCGCTTTTGGGGTCCTGACGGGGACCGAACACATTAAAATACCGCAAACAGGCTGTCTGCAGGCGTCCTTCGCGCGTGAACATATTGCAATAGTATTCGCCATCAAGTTTGGTTATGGCGTAGGGACTCTTGGGTTCGGGAATCATTGTTTCCAGTTTGGGTACCACCGGATTATCGCCGTAGATGGCGGCACTGGTGCTGAAGCAGAGTTTTTTGACTCCGGCATCGGCGGCTTCTTCCAGCACATTCAAAAGACCGTGTACATTTATATCCACACATTCAGCGATCTTGAACATCGACTCCGGAACGCTGACCATTGCCGCCAGATGAAAGACATAATCAACATCCTTCATTGCCGCTCTTACAGCTGCGCGGTCGCAGATATCGCCTTCAATAAACTCCACATCCAGTCCGTCGAGATTGCTTTTGTAACCGCTGCGCAGGTTATCCAGCACGCGGATATCGGCTTTGCCGTTGAAATATTCTGCTATATGACTGCCGATAAAGCCGGCACCTCCGGTGATAAGAACTCTCATTTTCTGATTTCCTTTTTGATATTGTTGAGTAATTTCATCATTTCATCCTGCTGGCTTTCAATGGAACGCACCAGCTGGAACTGCGAACGGCAGCGGTCAAGGTTGTGACCGTCGCGGTGGGTTTTGAAATATACATCACCTTCCAGATAATCGGTCAGGAAACGCGTACCGATTTCCAGTGTTATAAGCGCACCGGCAAAGGGCAGATTCTCAAGTTCCACATCATTGAGCACCCGTCCTGCCTCCGAGCAGTACCCGCGCAACAAAGCTTCAAACATATTAAAACGCATACAGATCCTGTTCAGATCAGTTTCATCTTCCGGCGCGGGAGAAGTACCGGTACGCACCATATCTCCGAAGTCATAATGCGCCAGACCGGGCATTACCGTATCCAGGTCGATCACACAAATACCACTCTGGGTGGCATCGTCGATCATCACATTATTGAGTTTGGTATCATTGTGAGTAATGCGTTCGGGAATAATGCCTTCAGCTTGCAGTTTGATGAGTTTTTCGGTCATCGGTTTGCGCGAAAGCACAAAATCGATTTCGGCACTTACATCTTTTACCCGGTTGCATTTATCGAGTTTTATGGCATTTTCCAACTGCTGCACGCGCACGGGGGTATTGTGAAAATCTTTGATGGTTTCTGCCAGACGGCCGCCGGGAATGTCGGAAAGTTCTGCCTGAAAGCGCCCGAACGCCCGCGCGGCTTCGTATGCTTGCTTTTCGCTTTCCAATATATCATAGCTTTTGGCATTTTCAATAAAGAGATAGGTACGGAAATAGTTGCCGTCAGCATCGATCACATAACTTTTACCATCTTTTGCCGGCACCAGAGTAAGCGTTTCCCGGCTGGAAGAGGCACGGCTTGCCAGATGTGTGGTCACGCGCCGGATATTTTCCATAAGATTCACCGGATCACGGAAAACATTGGTGTTGATCCGCTGCAGAATGTAGCGTACCATTGTACCGCTCTGGTTGAAAACCATTTCAAATGTGTCATTGATATGCCCGTTGCCGTACGGAGCAACCTTTACCAGATCGCCGTAGAGCATAAAACTGCCGGCAATACTCTTGAAATCATAATTTTTATCCATATTTTCCTCCGCTGAATAAAACCTTTATATTACTGTATAATACAGTACAACCGTATTGCTTTTTTTACAAACACATTTGCAAAAAAATCCAGTTTTTTACAACCTCACAACACAGGACAACTTGTCTATTATGCTTTTTTGTCCATATTTTCCGGAAATTCCAACCGGATATTGCGGGTTTCGTCATCCACGGGTTCAATATAGAGCTTTATAACTTCCGCAGGCAGAATTTTTTCTATGCGCGTGGGCCATTCCAGCAGTGTCCAGGCTTCATCATCGCAGAGAAACTCATCCACTCCGAACCCCAGCGCAGCGTGTTCATCGGCAATACGGTAAAGGTCAAGGTGGTAAAATCTTCTGCCGTTTTCCGGAATATCATACTCCTGCACAATGGTGTAAGTGGGGCTGGAAACTGCTTCGCTGATCCCCAGCCCGCGGGCGAATCCCCGGGCGATAACCGTTTTACCCGCGCCGAGTGTACCGTACATAGCCACCACACTGCCGCAGGGCAGCATACGCGCCAACGCTTCGCCGAAAGCTTCGCTCTCTTCGCGGCTGTGTGTTACAAGTGTCTGATTTCCGAATTGTAAATTGTTCATAAAATATCGACTTTCACCTATATAAAAACCATATTACTTACTGTTTGATTTTTCACTGACTCTGTACAGCAATGCCCCGAAAGTGCCGTCACAATCAGCTTGCGGCATAAAAAGCTGTTCTTCAATGAGTTCAAATTCCGGGTGATTCTGCAGAAAACTGCTTATCACCTGCTGATTTTCTTCAGTTTCCAGACTGCAGGTGCTGTAAAGAATAAGCCCTCTTTCTGCGGTCAGCCGCGCGGCATTTTCCAGAATGCTCTGCTGCAGCGGTACGATTTTTTTAAGTTCAGCATTGCTCCAGCGGTGCAGTGCATCCGGGCGGCGGCGGAAAACTCCGGAATTTGAACAGGGTACATCGCAGGTGACAACTTCAAACTTTTCTCCGGCAAACAGCGATTTGTCCGACGCATCTGCCGCAATTGTTGCGGCATCCACCCCGCAGCGATGCAGATTGCTTTTGACCAGCTCCAGCCGCCGCGCACTGCGGTCAACGGCAACGGCGCACTTTATACGGCAGTGCAGCTCCTGCAATAGTTCCATATTCATAATCAGCTTGCCACCCGGGGCGGCACAGAGATCCAGCAGAGCCGCCTCCCCCGGCAGTAATTCGCGGTGCTTTGCCAGAAGTCCGCAGACCAATGCCGGAGCAATGTCCTGAATGTAGTATGCTCCCCGGGCAAAGTTTCCGCTTTTCAGAACGCTCCCTAAATCGCGGCAATAGAAAAACTTCCAAGGAGTTTCTATCGATTTTACAATTTCAAAGGACTCTTCCGCCGTTTCAAAACCCGACCGGAGACGCACCGCAGGCACCGCTTCGGCAGCAAAGAGTTTCTCCAGAACTGAAGTTTTTTCATTGCCGAAACGTTTGCTCCAACGGCTGTATATTTCAGAAGGCAGCAAATGCACATCAAGTTTGTCAATACTTTCCAGCGCCCTGCGCATCAAGGCATTGACAAATCTTGCGGTATGGATATTATAAAGCTTTTTGCACAAATCAACCGCTATATTGACCACGCTTTCAGTTGCCAATGCATTCTGATAATGTGCTGCTGCCAATGCCAGACTCAACATATCCAGCAAAGAACGTTCCGGCTTTTTCCGGCAATGCTGAAGAATTGCATTTTCAAGCTGATTTTTGCGCCGGAAATAGATAAAAAGCAAACTTGCCGCCCGCCGCCGCATCACCATATCGGCGTTGAAGTCATCCAGATATTCATCCAGACTCAAGTTCTCCTGACGCATACGTTTTAATGCATTCAATGCATTTTCAAGTACGCTTTCAAAAGATGCGTCGGAGCGATGTATGCTCTTTTCACTCATAAACTCTTACCAGTGGCGGATTTCCAGATCCAATTCTTTGCTTATGCGGTCACGCAGCGGGTGTACGGGGTGCGTGGCATTGAATTTATTTTTGGTAAAACCGATCGCCAGATCCAGTTCCGGCACCGCCAGACCTTCCGCCCCCAGCGCGCCGCCGTGACCGAACAGCTTGCCGGGGTTTTCATCGGGACCGCACAGCGCCCACCCCAGACCGAAAAACGCCCAACGCCCCATATCGGCAGCGCGCGGGTCATCATCGGCGCGGCAGGGTTTGACCGCGTTGGCAATGGTGGCATCTTTGAGCAGTTTTACTCCGTCCACGCCGGAGGGACATAATGCAGCATAAAAACGCGCCAGCGCCCGGGCCGTGCCGAATCCGTTGGCAGAGGGTATGCAGCCGCGGCGGACAGCAGGATCAGCAATAAAAACATTCCGAAAGTCAGCGTAATTCATATATGCATTCAATGCCGGATAAGTGATACGCTGTTCAGCTTCATCATCAATGCCGAAGAAAAATTCCCGTTCGATATTCAATCTGTTCAGTATCTTTTCGGCAAAAAGTTCGTTGAAACTCTTTTTTCCGGCGCGGGCAATGACCTCCCCCACCAGCCAGCCGAAAGTTATACCGTGATACTGGCACTTGCCTCCGGGGGGCAATACCGGAGAAGCATTTTCCATCCAGCGCACCATCTTCTGCCAATCGCCCTGATCGGAAAATTTTTCCACCAACGGCATCGGATAGAGTCCGGCGCGGTGACTCAAAAGCATCCATACTTTGATATTTTCTTTGCCGTTGCAGCCGAATTCCGGCCAGTAATCAGCAACATTGGCATTGTAATCAAGTTTTCCTTCTTCGTGCAGTATATGCGCCAGTGCGGCGGTCAGACCTTTGCTGACTGAATACACCGGAAAAAGTGTATCACTCTTGACATCAGTTCCGTCTGGAGCAACCTTGCCGGCAGTAAGATCGGTCACCAGTTTGCCGTGATGATAGATTGCCAGCTGACAGCCGTATTCTTCGCCTTCGCGGCACGCCTGATCGAGCAATGCCTGCAATTTCTGATTATCTATTTGCATATATACACCTCATTTCACCCGGCGGAAAAGTCCGCTGGTCCACTCTTTTTCTGTAAAGCGCTCAAGTTCAACGGCGCCTGCTTCTGTAAAAGTTTTGCTCAAAGCCTCAAAATCCTGATTCAATATACCTGCCAGCGCCAGCAGCCCATCAGGGCGTACCCACTGGATGATGCGGCTTGCGTGTGCGCAGAGTATGGGACTTAAAATATTTACACAGGCCAGATCAAATACTTCTCCGGCAGTATAGTTTGTGGCATCCGCCTGAAAAACCTTTATATCGTTTTCAGTAAGATTGTTGCACTGCATATTTTCCAAAGTCACAGTCACGCAGTCGGGGTCGTAATCGTATGCTTCCACAGCTTGGTACCCCAGCAGTCTGGCGGCTATGGCAAGAATACCGGAGCCGCAGCCGGCATCAAGAATGCGTTTGTATTCAGCATTGCCGGCTTCCCGCGCCAGAACTTTGAGGCAGTATGCGGTAGTAGCGTGCTGGCCGGTACCGAAACTCATTCCCGGATCGATATTGACCACTGCCTGACCGGGCTGTGCGGTATATTCCAGCCAGCTCGGACGGATCACCAGATTATCGGCTATATGGATGATATTGAAATACTTTTTCCACACTTCGCTCCACTCTTCGCGCGCCAGTTCAAACTCTTCTACATCGCTGAAGATCGCGCCTGCTTCGTTCCAGATCGGCAGACACGCATTGATGCGTTCCGCCAGTTCGTGACCGCCTTCGGGTGTTTCGCTGTAAGCCACCAGGTACATTGCACCGGACTCGCGGTCCTCGTAACTGCTGAAATAAGTTTCAAGCGAACTTAACAATTCAAATGTCAAATCCGGGTTCGCGGTATAGTCTATAAGCTTGACGCAATACAATTTATCATTGATCTTGGTCATAAAAACTCCTTTTTTTGTAATTTTTCTTCACAGCCATCCCATAACTTTTCTATAAAGTAGCTGTAAAAACAGATTTTGCAAATAATTTGCAGATTTTTTCGCCAGGGGTACAAATACAACAGTCCCTTGTCATTTTTGCGTTTCTATACTTATTTTAAATCTTCCAGA
>JAZNBV010000010.1:0-32533 GCA_045587205.1 Victivallaceae bacterium | reverse complement strand
TCCCCACAAAACAGTTTTGCAACATCCCTCTTTTATTACACTGCGGAAAATCTGTTCAAGCTCAAAAGAAACTTTTGCAGAACTCTTCTTCGGTCATACCGGGCACCATTGCGCGGGCAAGGAATTCGTGTCCGCGCTGATTGCCCCAGCTGTAAATGAGTTCCAGATTGCCGTTATATCCGCACATATCCAGGTCGGAAGCGTTGATATTTTCGGCTTTTTCCACGCGCCAGGCTTCTTTGGCGGGGAAAATTTCGTTGAGCATATAATCTTTTTCGCCGTATCCGAGAACGATTTTCTTGCTGTATGTCCAGTTTTTCAGGTCACTTGAACGGGCAACTGCGGTTTCAAACCCATCCTCGTAACTGCCCTGCAGATAAAACATATAGTAAAAACCGTCAAAATAACGCAGCATCGGACCGCCTGTATAGTGGTCAAAGCCGAACACCGCGCCGTTGATTGCCCGGAAAGTCACCAGGTCGTGCGATTCAGCAAAAAACATCGTAAACGGCACGCCGACCTTTTCAGCAGGAGCGCCTAATTCGTACACCATTACATATTTATCACCTGCTTTGCAGACCGAGGTATTATATCCCTTCTGTGCCGGATCATCCAGAATCAGACGCGGCGCTGTCCAATTTTCCAGATCGCGTGATTCCAGCTGGTAAAAGCGGCTTTTTCCCCAATCTTCCACGCAAGTAACCACCATCCGGTCACCGTCAACAAAGGCGTTGCCCATATGCAGACCGCTGCCGAAAGGCGCAGTAAATGAGTTATCGCTCAAACGGCGGAAACGGAAATACGAGGGTTTGTTGATGTTCAGATAGCAGGGGCGGCTGGTCGAACCTACTCCCCGGATGTACTCAAAAACCAGCAATTCACCTTTCCATACCACAGGATTGGCTTCAACAATATCACATTCAAAAGTTCCGAGTTTCTGCAAAAATTCAGGTGAATTATCCATAACAAACTCCTTGAACAAAAATACAAAAAGGTATTACCGCAATATTTACGGCAATACCTTGAATAACTTTTATGAACCTGTTATCACAGCAATTCAGCGATCTGAACTGCGTTGTGCGCAGCACCCTTGAGCAGCTGGTCGCCGGTGACAAACATTTCAATACCCTTGAGGTCGTTGCGGGAAATATCCTGACGGATACGGCCGGCAAGCACATCATATTTTTCAGTGGCATCGATCGGCATCGGGTAAACCTTGTTCATCGGGTCATCGACCACCTGCACACCGGGAGCCTTGCCCAGGATTTCGCGGACTTCTGCCGGAGTGATGTCTTCTTCAAACTCCATATTCAGCGATTCGCTGTGGGCGCGCAGCACCGGGATACGCACGCAGGTGCAGGAGAGCTGCAGATCAGGCAGATGCAGCATCTTGCGGCTTTCGTTGAGCATTTTGAGTTCTTCTTTGGTGTAACCGTTATCGTAGAAGACATCAATGTGCGGAATCAGGTTGAAACCGATCCGGTGGGCAAATGCCTTCGGTTCGATAGCTTCGCCGTTGAGCAGCTGGCGGGTCTGAACGATCAATTCTTCCATACCCTTGGCGCCGGCGCCGCTGGTTGCCTGATAAGTGGCAGCCACCAGACGCTTGAGTTTCTTGGCGCGGTGCAGCGGAGCAACAGCCACCAGCATAATGGCGGTGGTGCAGTTGGGGTTGGCGATCACACCGTTGTGCCACTTGACATCTTCGGGGTTCACTTCCGGCACGACCAGCGGAACATCATCATCCATACGGAACGCGCTGGAGTTGTCAACCATAACGCAGCCGGAATCAACCACAGCCTTGCGGTACTGCTTGGAGATATCCCCGCCGGCACTGAACAGGGCAATATCCACGCCCTTGAACGAATTTTCGGTCAATTCTTCAATGACTATTTCGGTATCTTTAAAAGTCAGTTTTTTACCTGCAGAACGGGCAGATGCCAACAGTTTGAGGTTCTTAACCGGAAAATTACGCTTTTCCAGAGTCTTGATCATTTCGATCCCGACAGCACCGGTTGCACCGGCAACAGCAACGTTGTAGGCTTTCGACATTTTCATTGTTCCTTTCTCTGTAAATCACCAACAACAAAGTTTTGCAAATCAAAAATGCATAAAATAGCCCCCTACTGAAAAATTGCAAATTTTTTTATGGAATCATTGCCATTTTTTTCGATTTTTTTTCAATATATGACTCTATATCAAAAAAAAATGGAAAAAATTGCCGTCGCGGGCATTTCAAGATTGCAATATTTTAAAAGGGAACTATTTTTAATGTCGCAAAAAATCAGAAAACCATATAACAATAATATAAGGAACAATATTCATCGATGATCAATATCATACAACTCCTTGCCAATGCAGCGCCGGCAGTCAATGCCGAAGGCGAAGCAATGCTCTGTCTGGATCCGCTGACTCAAAAAATTCTGTGGATAGGTATCTCTTTTTATGTGCTTCTGATGCTTGGAATAGGGTATTTTGCCGGCAGAAATGTCAAAAATCTGGGCGACTTTGTTGTTGCCGGACGCCGTCTGCCGCTCTGGATGGCTACAGCTACACTGCTTGCCACCTGGTTCGGTGCCGGTTCCAGTATGGGCGTGGCGGCAACTGTTTACAGCGGCAGTTTGCGCGAAGTTATTGCTGACCCCTTTGCCGCATCGTTGAGTTTGATTTTCGCGGGGGTATTCATTGTGGGCGTACTGCGCAAGCTCAACTGTATGACCGTTACTGATATTATTCAGCAGAAATACGGCAGAGGCGCCGGGATTTACGCTACGCTCTGGATGATCCCGGTATATATCGGCTGGCTGGGCGCACAGGTGCTCGGCTTGGGGACACTGCTTAATCTGCTTACAGGTATGGATCTCTTTTCGGCGCGCTGTATCAGTGCGGCGGTGGTGCTGTTTTACACCGTTACCGGCGGTATGTGGGCAGTTACCATTACCGACCTTGTACAGGTGGTTCTGATTGTAACCGGCTTGATAATCATAGTTCCGGGCGCCGTGGAAATGTCAGGCGGTCTGAACGCTGTAATCAACAATCCCAATGTGGATCTTTCGCTGGCGCCCCCCCCGGGAAGCACTGATCACCCGCTGCAAATGGTCAATTACATCGGTAACTGGATAATTATGGGACTGGGGTGTATGGTCGGTCAGGATCTTATACAGCGCTCACTTGCCAGCAAGGATGACCGGGTGGCTATTTGCAGTTCCATTATGTCCGGGTTCCTCTACTTTGCCATTGCCCTGATCCCCATAACTATTGGTCTGGCAGCAAAAATACTGCTGCCGAAATGGGGAATCACCGCTGAAGCAATGGGTACCAATCTGGAAAATCAGGTTTTGCCGCGTATCGCCATCGGAGTTATGGGGGCGGCGCACCCGGTACTGCTTACGCTCTTTTTGAGTGCTCTTTTTTCGGCGATTATGAGTTCAGCAGACAGTTCTCTTTTGGCTGCATCGAGTCTTCTGGTAAACAATGTAGTATATCCCGTCTGGCCCAAAGCTTCAGAAAAAACCATTCTGGTGATCACGCGCATAACAACAATAGCGCTGCTGGTTATCGCCACATTTCTGGCTATGAAAGTTGAAAGTATTTATGCGCTTATGACCAGCTGCTGGGCTTCGCAGCTGGTGGTGGTGCTGATTCCGGTGCTGGCTGCAATCTATGTACCCAAAGCTTCACGCAGTGTTATCTGGAGTACAATGATCGTATCTTCATTTGTCTGGGTGGCATACATATTTATTGCCAGTATGGGGATTCCCGGCAGTTTTACACAAAAACTTTCTTCAGATATTTTTGAGTTCCAGCTGACCAATGGTGCGGTGTTCGGTTTTGCCGCCGGATTGACAGCATTCACTGCGTGTTACCTCGGCGAACAGATCCATTGCCGTAAAACCAAATCAGGAAAAGCTGATTGATTATGCAGAAATTACTTGACAATGCTTTAAAAATTCTGGCAACTCCCGGCGCGGTTCTGCTGGTACCGACCGAAACCGTGTACGGTCTGGTATGCGACTGGCAGGATTCCGCCGCACGACAGAAGATATACAACCTCAAACACCGCAGTGACAGCAAGCCGCTGGCAATGTTTGCATATAATGCCGATATGGCGGAAAAATACGGCGTAAAACTCAATGATCCTGCCAGAATACTGCTGAAAAAATTTGCGCCCGGGCCCATAACTGTTATAGCTCCCGGCAATGAGGAATATCCTACCGTCGGTGTCCGGATACCCGATCACCCGTTCATACTGGAATTGCTGAAAAGGCGCTCCCGTCCGCTGGCATCGACCAGCGCAAATGCTTCCGGTATGCCTAATGTGCTGAATGTTGCCGAAGCAGTCGGACAGCTTGACGGCAGCGTGGATATGATAATTGACGGTGGAGCATTGCCGGAAGATGCTGCAGCCTCCACCGTGGTATCAGTAGTGGACAACCAGTGCATAATCCTCCGGCAGGGACCGGTTTCCGAAGCTGATATACTCAATGCGCTTCACCAGTAAATTGCCAGCGGATTGACCAGTGTCTCGCTGATTTCTTTGTAAGCAAGTTTACCGGTAACGGGTTCATAATCAAAAAACGCAGTGTTGTTGGTAAATTCGTTGGCGGCGGCAAACATTTTTCCTCCCGGCAGAAAATTTATATCGCGGGGGCTGACACCTTCCGACGGCACGATCTCCTGCAGTTCCAGTAAACCGGAATCCAGCACGCGGTAAACGGCAATGGAGTCGTAACCGCGGTTGGAGGCAAAGAGAAATCGTTCATCGGGCGATAACCGGATGGCGGATGCCTTGGTTTCTCCGGTAAAGTTTTCCGGCAGAGTCGATATTTTCTGCAAAAGAGTAAATGTTTTATTTTTCCACTCCAGCACATAAACACTGTTGGCTAATTCATTGACAAGGTACGCTCTCTCCCCTGCCCGGTTGAAAGTCAGATGGCGCGGTCCGGTACCGGATGGTTCTACCTTGAACAGATAAGGTTTCTCCGGGGCAATCAAGCCTTTTTCCGGGTCGAAATCAAAAAGTTTCACCGCATCCAGCCCCAGATCGACCACCGCAAGCAGCTCTCCATCAGGCGTAAAACCGGTAAAATGCGGGTGCGGAGCATCCTGACGCGGCACTGAACCTTTGCCGGTAAAAGTTATCTGACGCTTCAAACAACCGATCGCGCCATTGCTCTGCAAAGTAAATTCACAAAGTGCAGAAGTCATATAATTTACCGCATAAAGGTATTTCCCGCCCGGAGCCGCCGCCAGATGGCAGGTGCTTACCCCGTTGGCGCTGACTTCATTGATAAACTCAAGAGCGCCGTTATCAAGCACCCGGAATGCGGAAACTGCACCAACAGAGTTTGCCGCATCACAGATCGTTGTGGCATAAAGCACACGTTTATTCTGCGACCACGCCAGATATTTTACGCCACAGCAGTGATGATAAAACTGCTGCACCGGCACTCCATTTTCCAGAATATACCCGGCAATGCCGCCGGATGAGTCTTTGGCACTCATCGCCCCGATATAAAAAATTTGTTCATTCATAAAAACTCCCGGTTTTCCAATAATATTTTCAGGAAATATACCTCTCAAATATAAAAATACAATCCTGTTTATGAACTTATGAGCGTTTTTTCCGGTCAAGAAAAGCAAAACTGCTATCACAACGGAGGTAAACTATGAAAAAACATTGGCAAATCAAACTTTATTCCGCGCTGACCGCGCTGCTGACGATCATTGCAACAAGCGGATGCGGCAGTTCCAGCAGCACCGCAAACATCCCGGCTGTAACCGATTTCAATGCTGCAAGGTATATGGGCAAGTGGTACGAAATTGCACGGCTGCCCCACTCTTTTGAACAGAACATCACCGATGCCCAGGCTGATTACACACTTGAACCCAACGGCAATATTGCCATTGTCAATTCCGGTTTGCGGCAAGGAGTACCGGTGGCGGCTTACGGCATCGGCAAGGTCAGCAATGTAAGCGGTTTCGGGGAAATAAAAGTGAGTTTCTTCGGACCTTTTTACGGCATATACAAGATAATATATCTCAATAAAGACTATACTCTTGCCATCGTCAGCGGCAGCACAATGGATTATGTCTGGATATTGGCCCGTAAACCGGTCATCAGCCGCGCGGAACTGGCTGTGTGCCTTGAAATGCTGAAAAAATGGGGCTTTGCAGTGAATCTGCTGCAATACCCCACCGGGATGATCTCCAATCTGGTACTCCCCGCCAAATAAACAACAACTCTGCCGGTACGGCGAACCGACAAATTCTCCGTACCGGAAAAATCAACTGTTTTACCCGGTTTTCCATTTAAGATATACAACTTTCATAAACTTGCCTGCTTGACAAAACACGCGCAGTATTGTATAATAGCCAGTACAATGTATTAAAGCGGATTGCAGGTTATGGCACGGAATATTACAAAAAAAACTCTGACAGCGGAACAGGAAATACGCATCCTGGTGCAAACTTCCCGTCCCGGAGTAAGACTTCCCAGCGAAACACTGCTTTCACAGCGCTTCAAGATCGCCCGGACGACGGTAAACAAACTCCTTACGCAAATGCAATCTGAAGGATTGATCGTGCGCCGCCGCGGCAGCGGAACTTTTGCAGCGGGGTCATCCCCCATAACATTTCTGATTCCAACTCCGGATTTTTTCTCCAACCCGGAATATGAATTTGACCGCGATCCACTGCAGCGTTACCTTGCCGGAGCTTTGCAGCAAAGTAAAGAACTCAATGCAGTTATTGAAATCTTTGCCGCCAGCAAAAGCAACAGCCGCGAAGAACTGGATTGGAATGGCTTCAAAAGGTTCAATTCCGATTCAATGCTGATAGTACCGGGGACGTGGTTTTACAGGTGTTTTCCATTGCTGGCGCAAAAGCGTTCACGGGTGGCTTTTCTCGATCACCAGAGCCGGATGTACGGCACCAAACAATACACAGCCAACTGGATAAAACTTACGGCCTGCCGCCGCGATGCAGTCATACGCATATTAGAAAGATTCCGGCAGGCAGGATGCCGGTATCCTGCCATAGCCTCTCCCTGTCTTAAAAGCGCGCCTACGCACGATGATATTTATTACGATCTGCCGTTGCCGGGGTTTGCTGAAAAAATCATCCGAATCCCCACCCACTGCCGCTTTTCCGAAAAAAATCAGCACTTGATCGCCTCCGCTGTACGCCGTGCTTATGACCAGCATAAGTTTGACTGTCTGATTGTTGATGACAGCAGATTTTTTACAGTTCTCTCAATACACCGGTATCTTGATCTGCCCGAAAGCGTAAAAATATGCGCATTGCATATTCCGCAGGCAACCTGTAAAGAAAATATTGTTGCCAACGGCACTCCGCCTTTTGAAAAAATGGGTGCGGATGCGGTAAAATTACTTCTGCAGTCGTCGCGCAGCAAACTGATAAAAAAATACAATTATGAATTCACAAATATGGATTTACTGGATTGAATCCTTACCAGGGAAAGTAGTAAATATTGAAAATAATCCGATTCCCCGCCGGGTACGGCAGTTTTCATTGCCTGAATGAGTGCCGGATGGGAAACAGAATAACAGATTTTTAACAGATTTTTAATTGCTGTATCTTGACAAAACAGAAAAATTGTTGTATACTTATAAATGTAAAAGTTTTATTGTAATTTAACGAAAGGATGACCCTCTATGAAAAAAAATCAATTTACTCTGATCGAGCTGCTGGTTGTGATAGCTATTATTGCTATATTGGCAGCTATGCTGCTCCCAGCATTGGGAGCAGCCCGGGCCCGGGCGCAAAGCACCAACTGTCAGGGCAATCTGAAATCCCTTGGTGTGGCTAATTTGATGTATGCCGATAGCAATAACGACTGCATCGTTATCTATGCCTCTGCCGGTTCCGGGCACAATGGTCACAAATGGCCCTATCTGCTGATGCCCTATATGTCAATCGATTTTGATAATTTTTCCACCTACAATCACTCCGACTGGGGATACACAAAAGCATACAGACCGCCGATTTTCAACTGCCCGGTCGGGATGAGCGAAAAACTGGCTCCGGACTACGGTATCAGTTATGCGCTCAACCAGGCTTATTCGGATACCAACGCCGCCCGCAAATACCTGAATACATTTGCCGGACTTGATGCCTACTTTGGCGGTATACAGCCCAAAGGTTATGCTTCAGACCCCTCCGAAGCCTGGCTCTTTGCCGACTGCGACTATAATCTGACCGCCAACCCGTGGTACGCTTATGTCCGCAGTGATTGCATGAAAAACGGCAAAGGCTTACGCCACAACGGCTATACCAATATAGCTGCGCTGGCAGGCAACATTATATCTGTCAAGTACGAAGGCGGAACCTACCCGCTGCCGAAAAATCACTATATCTACCGCGAAGTTCAGTAATAACAACGCTTTTTGCCGAAATAAAAAAACATCCGGATGAATATGGATTCACCCGGATGTTTTCTTTTGTTCAGCAATAAAATATGCTTATCAGGCAAAGGGCATTTCAATATCGCTCAAATCAGCGAGCTTGCCGGCATCTTCAGCTTCATAAAGGCGCCAGATGACTTCCAGCCCGGCAAGGCTTTCTTCCGGCGAAGTTTCCGGAGTGGTGCCGTTATCCACGCAGTCAAGAAAGTGTGCCATTTCTTCAATAGTTGGTTTGGGGGGGCGATCCTGCAAATCCATAAGGATATATTCGTTGCAGTCTTCCGGTCCACCGGGAATGTGTTCTGCAACATTGCCGCGGAAATAGAGGCGGCGTTCGTGCAGGTGATACTCCAGCATACCTTTTTCGCAATGCGCGTGAAATGAATATTTGAGTCTGGAACCGCGTGCCCCCCAGGTGCCGAAGTGGTAACCGAGCGATCCGTTTTCAAATTCAATACAGACATTGCTGGTACCTTCGCGATCCATCCACGGCGTACCTTTATTGGTGCCCATATGAGTACCGCGCAACGGCTTGCCCATCAGCCAGAGCATAAGATCTATGTAGTGGCAGCCGTGGCTGAAAAGCTGACCGCCGCCGAGCGTTTTGCGGTCGTGGAGCCACGGAGCATCTTCGCGGATGGTCAACTGTTCAGTCCAGATCGAAAGCTGGAAACATTCGCCATAAACCTTTTCCTGAATCAGCCGTTTCATTTCGCGCAGAAACGGGTCAAAACGCATACAGTATGCCACCATCAGAGTGCGATTGTTGCGTTTGGCAGCTTCCATCATAGCCTGACACTCCTCTTTGCTGTTGGCAAGGGGTTTTTCGGCAAGTACGTGTTTTCCGGCATTCAGGCAGTCAATGGTGCACGCCGCGTGCAGATGATGCGGCAGACACTGCAGAACCACATCGCCATATTCCAGAGCATCGTGATAATCAGCAAAAACCGGCGGATGATTGGGCAGCAGATCGGATACTGCCTGCGCCTTTTCCTGATTGATATCCACAACTGCGCCGACTTCCAGACGATCTTCAAGACTTTCAAAACGCGATACGTGGTTTTTGGCCATACCGCCACAACCGATAAGAATAAGTTTATGTTTCATAAAAAACTCCTTTTTTGCCGGTTAAATCCGGATTTCAGCTTAATATAAACCATAAAATATTTGAAAACAAATACTTCAGGTGGTATATTTACCCGATTATGTTGAATATTTTAACTTTTTAACTCATAAAAACAATGAAAAGCGTTGCATTTTTTGATTGGAAACTCAATGAATCACTGCCGGTATCCAGAATGATAATCCACCGGCAGGGGTACAGCCGCCCCTCTCTGCAGGATGTCCACAGTGCAATACATCTGGGGATAGTGGTTTCGGGGGATCTGGAAGGTATTTTCGGCGGCAGCAGACTCAAACTGAACAGCTCCGAACTCTACCTGACTGCTCCGTGGGAACCGCACAGCACCATTGCGTGCAACAGCGGCCGGCAGGATCTTGTATTGATAAATATTGATATTGACTCGCTGCAGAATTTCTTTTTTGCCGGAGCTGATCAGCTGCACGCACTGTTGAGTATGCTGCCCGATGAGCGTATGCACTACCTCAATACTCACTGCCGGATGCCGGAACTGATCGAACGCTTGACCGCGCTGGCAAATCTGGCAGATGATGAACCGAATCAGGTGTTGAAACTCTGGAATGGAGTATTGAATTTTTTTATAGAGGTTCTGCCGGAAAAATCAACATCCGCCGCCCTGCCCGGCAATTATCAGAAAATCCTGCCGGCACTGCAGAAACTTTCCGGCAATATGCTGACCCTGCCGGAAGCCGCAGAACTGTGCGGTTTGAGCACCAGTTACTTTGCCGCGATCTTCCGCAAACAGTTCGGGGTGAGTTTTGCGCGTTACGAACGCAACTTCCGATTGAACCGCGCAGCTGGAGCCATCCGGCGCGGAGCCACACTCAAGGAGGCGGCCGCCGGATGGGGATTCTGCGACAAAAGCCACCTGGCACGCCTGCTGAAACAGCATTTACAGGATAAAAATGTTTTTTGAGTAAATATAATACTTGTATTTCAGGATACAGAATATATATTAAATGCAGTTTTATTCAGGAGAAAAATCTATGGCTTTAACATTTGCAGATACACTTTCCGACAAAGAACGCAAGCGCGCCAGACTCTATGCATATTTTTCTGCTTACACCGGATGCATATCCGAAGTAATGATCGACAGCAGTGCGATAATAATCATTTACCTGACAATGCTGCAATGCAGCGATATGCTGGTGATGCTTTCCACCAGTTTTTCCGGTATCGGCGGTATGCTTTTCCTGATACCTTTTGCCGCACTGGTAACCAGGATCGGGATGAAAAAATCCGTCGGCATAGCCTGTTCTATCGGCTGCTGCGGTTTTCTGGCAATGGCGGCGGCACCGTTTTTCGGAGAATACCAGAAGTTCGTGGCGATAACCGGCTGTATCGTATATTGCGCCCAGCGCAGTTTGTACACGGCAACGTGGTATCCGCTGCTGGATGCATTTCTGCGCAAAGACGAACGGGGCAGCTTTTTCGGAACAATGCGTTACACCTATATGATCATTATGGGGGTATTATTTTACCTGATCGGCAAACTTATGGGCGCCAAGCCTTCAATGCTGCTGATGCAGTCGATCGTTGCCGTTACCGGTCTGCTGCTGTTGGGCAGATGGTACTGCATTGCGCATTTTCCGGATAACACGATGGAGCGCACGGCAAAACTCAATATAGTCAAAGCGCTGGGCATCAGTCTCCGCAATGGACCTCTGGTGAATTTTGCAGTATATATCTGTCTGCTTTCCATAGCCTATACCTCGCTGGTGCCGTTGACCCTGGTTTACCTCAAAAGTTATGTTCAACTGCCGCCTGGTACGGTACAGGTGTTTTCCACAGTGGGGATCGCGGGCAGCATTTCCGGTTTTTTCTGCTACGGCTGGCTGTTGAAGAAACTCAAGATCAAACGGCTGGAGTTTTTTGTACACATAACCTTTGCAATCGCCTCGCTGCTGCTCTTTTTCCTCAACAAAACTATGCCGGGTTTTCTGTGGATAACCGGAGCAATATATTTTATGGCTTCATACGCGGCAAGCACTTTTATGTGCAACAACTCTACCGAACTTATGGCGCTTGCCAAACCGGGAAATAAACCGATGGCAATGGCATTTCAACAAACATATCAGAATATCGGCGTTTCCATCGGCAGAAGCGGAACAGCACTGATTCTCGGCGCCAATCTGCTGGCTCCGGAATGGAAGTTTTTGAGTTGGAACATCTGCCACTATCAGACACTTTTCCTGATTTACGGAGTGATTGCCACAGTACTGCTGATCCTGATACCGATTCTGCCGGCAGTAGTGCCGAAACACCACGACTACTACGAACCGGAGCGCTGAATTACAAGCATAAAAAAATTGCCGGAGCTGTTGCAGTTACAGCTCCGGCAATTTTTTTGAATCATTATTCGGCAAAGATCACCCGATCCACATAAATCGCATCGGCTTTTTTACTGCCGGGAGCGTAGGAAGGCCCTTCGAGTTTTACAGATACATATATATCAAACTCTTTATCGGGGTTTTTACTGTCGAACATACCGCGTGCCACAGTCAGCGGCATCTGTTTTGACTGATGCAAATAGATATTTGACCGCAGCGGCATTTTTGATCTGCCGATGTGGTACCAGTGATATTTTTCATCTGCCGGGATCGCTTTTTTATCATAAACCTTTTTCAGCAGTACTTTGTCGGCAATGACATCGGTAAAACCGATTTCAAAAGGCTTTTGATGATATCCTTCCGGCAGTTTTTTCTGGATAATGTAAATGCCGTCAAACCGCATTGCGCGCTTACCGGCGGCATCGGGATCATCGACCCACTGGCTGGTCCAGGCTTTTTTCATATTGAACCACGGATAGTCACAGACCTTTTTGCCGGCAAACTCTTTGGGTATTTCCACGCCTTTAAGCATAGCTTCATACCGCTGATCGATCAACTTGAATGCGGCGGCTTTCTTCTCCGTCGCCAGAAAACGGCTCAACGCATCTTTTTCATTTTTCCACAGCCGCCTGATGACCTTGGCACGGTCGATATCCAAACCGAGTTTGCGCTCAAAGTAGAGCATACAATAATCGAATGCAATGCGTTCCTGACCGATGCGCCGCAGAAGTGCGGGATTGCCTTTGACCGCTTTTTCGGCGGCATCAAAAATTTTATCAGCTTCAGTAAAAAATTTTTTATTCAGATAACTGCAGCTCACACCGGTTAAACCGATATTGCCCGGTTCGCTGTCAATACCGTCAGAAATCATATCCAGAATTTTACGCATCATCGGTGCGGCTGCTTCGTAATAGTGTTGCATATAATCTTCAATGACCGCATCGGCATCGAGTGCAGGATCAAAAATCAGTTTGCTCGCCAGATAGGTCGCCAATTCGCTGAAACAGGCACTTTCAAACTGGCTGTAACCGCCGACCTGATTTTCCACAATCATCGACCGGACGCCGTTATCAAGGTAGATTTTCATATTTTCCGGCAGTTTTTTCACCACCGTGTACGGAAACAGAATCTCCTGATCCCACAATTTCCAATAGTCCCAGATCCGCAAATCAGCGCCCGATGCACTCCAGCGCACCAATGCATCAAGCGTTTTGGCGTTATTGGGGTGCAACAGCGAACGGAACACATCGCGCCGGAAATATCCCGGCCGGTAAAATTCGCCGCCCAGCACCGCCAGCTGCACCAGCACATTGTCAGTTGCTTTAATTCCGGTTGGAGGCATCTGCGAAAAGTTGTACGCAAAGGTCTGAACGATCATTTCCGGATAAACTTTTTTCAGACGCCCGGCTATATCGTTGATAAAGTCAAGTACCACTCCTGAATAGGCCCCGCCGAGTTTTTCCTGCAGCGCCAGACAGTTTTTGCAGAAGCAGGCATCGTTGTTGTCATTGGCAGATACATCGATCAAAGTCGAGTGCGGCATACCGGGGTGTTCGAGTTTTTCCAGTTTACGGTCGCGTTCGATAACTTCCAGCATCTTTTTGAACACCAGATCGCGTGCTCCGGGATAAGTAAAACAGAGGTTGCCCGGGCCGGCGTTATTCAGCGGATACTGCCGATTGCCCTCTTTATCCATTGAAAAATATTCTTCTTTATCGCGCGGGAAATCTTCTGTATATAAAAAGAATGTATGGCACTTGCGCCGTTCCACATAACGGGTGTACCAGCCGTATTCCGGCGAAATAAAGAGGGTATTGTATTTGCGTTTCACCTGAAAGATCCGCGAGCGAGGCTGCCCCCAGTGACTGCCGCTGTAAATCGATCGCGTATGCATTGAAGGCTTGGCTTGCAGGAGAAATTTTTCCGGAATGGTAATGGATTTTCTCTTGGATACAGGTATATAGTCAAAATCTTCCACCAGAAAACGGCATCCGAGAATATCTTCTATAAAGGTATATGCTCCGTAAAGCACCCCGTTGGGCAGCCCGCCGGAAACAATTACGCTGCCGCCTGCCATACTTTTTACGCACCACTCATCGGTGGACAGTTTGCGGTCTGCCATCACGGTAACAGCGCGTTTTTTATTTTTGGCATTGGCAACGACCGGCAATTCCACGCCGCAAATCTTTTTGATGTAAAAAGCGATTTCCTGCGCCGCCTTTTTTTCAGTGGGAGCAGCGTTATCGGCGCACTCAATCACCCAGTTTTTATCAATCACCGCCGCCGGGAGCATCATTGCCGACAGCAGAAGCGCAAACGCGAAAATCTGCTTTTTCATACAGTTACCTCACTTGACTTGTTTATAATTTTTGACTGCATCAGCAGCACAGGAGCGCAGAAGTTCTGCCGGGGCAGTGAGTTTTTCCGGAATGAATTTGACTTTATCAAGCGGTTCATTGTAAAGCACGGCAAACCATACCAGTGCCTGCATATATTCGCCATCGTTGTTGAGGTGAGTAAAATCAGTCCAGAGGAAATCTTTTTGGGTCTTGTCATTTTTCCGCCAGGCATATTTACCAACCACTTCACCCGGATGCGGCGGAACTTCCGGCTTTTTGTACTTGGCAAGATCGGCTTTGACAAACTTTACCGGAGTACGGCTGCGGAAAAGCTGTACAGCATCTCCTACCGGAATCACGCGGAACTGATATTTTTCCGCCAGATTTTTGTACGCCGCACTCAATTTATCGTACATCGACTGCTGATCGAGGTTCCAATTTTTCATCCGCCGGGTGTCATAACGGTAACTCCAGGTCTGCTGAATGACAATTTCCGCTTGCGGCTGATACTTTTTTATATAACCGATCAATTCAGCAGCATAGGGTTCGTATTTGCCCCAGTCCCAGCTGTGCGAACTGCCCTGCTGAATGGAAACAATGTCGTATTTATTATTTTTGAGTATCTCATTAACATTGGAACGGAAAACTCTTGATTTGCCGCCGGCACTGTTCCAAATGCTTATTTTATAGGGTTTGTGCTTCGGGTTCTTTTCAGCAGTCTGCCACTCTTTGCAATGGCGCTGCAGCACACAACCGCCGATGTAGCAGCTGGTAAGCTCCAGCGTATGTCCCGGAACCGACGCCACTATCTGCGGCAGATTCTTCCCTACGCAAATGGAAAAACTGTTCCCGATCATCAGCACTTTGAGATCCTTTGCCTGCAATGTACCAGCCATAACCATTGCAGCTAAAACTGCCAGACAATGTTTCAACATAAAAACTCTCCTTTTTTTTATTTGTTTATTTAATTATTTTCCAAAATTATAACGCTCATTACACAGTGATCACTTACAGTGATTTCCAACTCTTCACCTTTGCGCTCCCAAGCACATTCCACAGTTTCAAACGGCGTATGAAGAATTACCCGTTTGACACTTTCTGCCGCTTTACCCCGGAGAACGGCTTTGAACTTATTTTTATATGGCGGAGCATCTTTTACCATTGTATCGAATTTGCTTACCACGGTCAGTGCCAGTTTATTTTCCGGCAATTCAAAAAGATTACCTTCATACAGATCAGGCAGCGTAAACGGTTCCGGCTCCAGCACCCATTGACACCCGGCAAGCAGATCAGCTAATTTACCGTAAAGATCAAAAAGTTCTTCGACTTTTGCCGGATACGGCTCCGGAACTTTACGCGCCACATCACCGCTGACAGACCAGCTGCCGCCGCAAATCAGACAGTATCTGAACATTGATTCAACATCCATTGCGCTTTCAGCATAGGAATGAACCAACAACCCCTTGCTGCCGCAAGTAAGGTACTGGTAAGTTTTTGCTATACTGCTGGTGCCTTCGGACATAATTCCGTCCAGATGGCGCGTTACAATAACATCAAACGGGCCATTGCCCCACAGCGACCGGTTGCTTTTATGCAATATATCGGCTATGATTGCAGTCGTGGCATTGTATGAATCGCCCAGCCGCGAAACCGGACGGCAGTCAGCAGCGCTTTTACCGTCGGCGTGAGCATAATCGATCATCTGATAGCAGACCTGATCGAGAAACACCCCGTCGATATTGCTGAATTTTTCAAAAAAGCGCTTGAACTGCTCCAGCAAATGCGTGTAATAAGTTGTTCCCGGAGAAGCGTTGAGCAAACAGCAGTTTTTCCACGTTTTACTGATCCTGCCAACTGAATCGCGGGCGATCGAATCCGGAAATTCTTCTTCGGCATACGGTATAAAACAATCTCCGCTTGACTGCAGATAGAGCAGCGCCTGAATATTGTTTTTATGCAATTGATCTATATGACCGGTTACCCGGTTGTAAGTAACATTACCGGAACACGCCACATCCGGGTAATCGTGTTTGATGACCGATTCCCATTCATCGCAATCCGGAGCATACTCTCCGTAACGCGGAAAACAGTTATGCACCTCCGCCCAGAGCGGGGCATATTTTTTTGTAATCGAGGCTATATAAGCATCATCCATCTGCCAGTTGCTGATAAAAAACGGGCCTTTTTTCTGTGCCAGAACCGGATTTTCCGCCGCAAAAAATTCGGGGTGACTGTCGCGCCAGAATTTAAGGATCGAACGCCAGCAGCCGGCAGTTGCCGCATAGACAAGTTCACATTCCGCATTCCGTTCATTGCTCAAAAGCAGCATCGAAAATTCCACATCCACGCCTTCGCTGTGGTAATCGCGGAACGCAAAAGCCAATCTGCCGCCGAAATCTTTATCAAAACGCATCCCGAAAGTAAGAGCGCTTTTTGCTTCGCTTGAGTAATACCCGGCAAACGGCATAACCGTACCGTAACAGACATCGCCGAAATAGACTTTTCTGCCGCCGGCAAAGACCGAATCACACGGAAAATACTCGTTGGCGGTAAAACATTTGACCCGGTAAATATTATCCGGATACGACACCAGCAATCTGATCGTTACCGAGCGCATCGGAGCATCTTTTATCAGGCGCGCCGTCAGTGAACGGAGAATTTTATCTGACTGCAGTTTATAATTTTCTTCTACCAGAAAATCCGCATCCTGCCAGCGGTGGATAAACGATGTATCGGAAACTTTTTCCGTTTCCGCATCGCGCCCTTTGAAAATACGGTTTGTAAGCTCATCAACAACCTCAATATCCACCGGAAAAGCATCGCATTTGAGTGCATTGGCTTGCAAAGCAGTAATTCTGCCTTTATCGTCCAGATTCAAAGTCAGCGTATTATTTATATCTTCTGTTTTAAGTTCAACTGCCATAAAATTTGTTCCTTTCATTTAACCGGATGCACGCAGTTTACAATAGCACCGGCGATAAACTTTTCCAATCGGATAAATAACAATATTTTACGAACAATAACATTTTTTTCAGTTTTCTTTATTGCCGCAAAAATAAAAAACAGTTCCGCCGGAAAGTGGAACTGTCAAAAAGTTATCAGCGGTCAATATTGATTTTTATTGTACCGATGGAATCTATACGCAGCGGTTGGGGTTCAGAAAGTATCTTGAACTTTGCCATCATTACCATACGGTCGCCGTAAGAATAGAATGTACGCTTTACTTCGTAGGGCATAACTTTGTATTCGTTGCTGCCGCTGCCGTACTGATTGCTGTAAAAGCGGCACTCTTTGCCTTCGGTAATGTGCTTTATATCACGCTCTTCAAAGTATCCGTAAATGATCTTTTGGCGGTCGTTATGGACGATTGCCGCCGAAGTACCTACCGCATCATACCCGCCGACAGCATCGGAGTTGGTTATACACAAGCCGTCGATCGGGGAAATGATCTTGTAATATTTGCGTTTTTCTTCCAGCAGGGCAAGTTCATTTTTCAAACTGGCAAGTTTGATTTCCGCAGCCTGCAGTTTTTCTGCATCGCTCTGCACCAGCAGATCGCTCAAGCCCGCCTGCAGTATATTCATATCGCTGTTGAGGCAACGCAGATCGCCTTCGTAATCTTTCACCAGCTGGCGTTTTTCGCGCAAGCTCAAATCCGAAACGATCTTGCTGCCGAAAAGCTGTTCATAAACTTCCAGCTCGTGCGAATGGCGGTTCAAACGCTCCTGCGCGATCTCTTTTTTCAGTTTCAGATTGCGGTATTCCGAGGGCAGCGGGTCAAGTTTGGTCAAAGCCAGCAAGAGTTTCTGCTGACGGATAAGCTGGGTCTGTTCGGCTATATCATTCCGGATACGGGTTATTTCACAGCGCAGATCGTAATCATCGTATTCCAGGATCACATCGCCTTTTTTCACGCGCTGCTGGCTGTAAAAATTTACTTTGCTCACATAGCTTGCGTATTTATTTTTAAGTGTACGCTGACCGATACCGCGCACAAAACCGGTACCGACAACCACATTTTTTGACTCTTTTGAGACATTTTCCGAACTCACAGCAAGCGGTTCGGCAGTTTTGCTGCCGCACAGAAAACCGATTGTACCGACTGCTGCTGTTGCCAGAACCGCGCCTGCGGCAAAAACATACTTTTTCATAAACCACACCCCGGAAAATAAAAAACTACGGCAATTTGCCGTTAATTCTCTAAAAAGGCAATATACACCCTGCAACAGAATTTTCAATAGCGTAATCTGTAAAAATGGTACTTTTTTCATTGTCAAAAAAGTGGCAATATTTTCAAAAAGTGCTATTGTAAAACGAAAACTTTTGGAACTGAAACAGGGAGAATAGATTCTATGTTGCCTGATGTTGAAAAATACCGTATCATCGATTGCCATATGCACCCATATCTGATGCATCACCGCGATTTTCCTTTTCCGCTTCCGGAAACCTACGATGAATTTTTTGCAGAAGAACAGCGCACAGGTATTACCTATTGCTGCGGAGCGTTCAATATCTTCAACGACGGCAGTGACTTTGCCGTTATCGAAGAGTGCAACCGCAATGTGCTTGATGTACACAGCAAATACCCGGAACTCTATTACCCCGGAGTGAATATCCACCCGAACTTTCCGGAAGAATCCATACGGGAAATCCAGAAATTCTACGATATGCGTTTCCGCTGGATCGGCGAAATTGCCTCGTATGTAATGAATTACAAAGCCTATGCCTGCGAAGGTATGTTCCCCATTCTGGAACACGCGCAGAGTTTGAATATGGTGCTGAATCTGCACCCGACCAATCTGGATGACATTGTGCAGCTGGCGGTGAATTTTCCGCGCCTCAAGATCGTTATTGCCCACCCGGACAACTGCGGCATTATGGCGGGCTATCAAGCCGCGCAGAAATACAGCAACCTTTACTTTGACCTCTCCGGACGCGGACTTTTCCGCTGGGGTATGCTCAAAAAAGGCATCGAAATGATCGGTGCGGAACGGATCCTTTTCGGCACTGACTATTCGGTACTCAACCCGGCAATGTATGTAGCCGGGGTGATGTTTGAACACATTTCCGAATCCGAGCGCCAGCTGATTTTCCGTGATAACTTTTTGCGTATCACCGATTGCTGAAGATATAAAAATTATTTATTCAGCGCGTTGCGTTCCCAGAAAACCCCGTCTTCGTAGCCCTGAATACGGCGGTTGCGCTGTGCTTTTTTCAAGCGTGCCAGCGCCCAGCAGCAGTATTCACTGTTAAGTTCAATACCGCAGTAATCGCGTTTTAGTTTGAATGCGGTCACTGCGGTGCTGCCGCTGCCGGAAAAAGGATCCAGCACCAGATCACCGGCATTGCTGCTGGCAAGAATCAATTTTGCCAGCAGTTTTTCCGGCTTCTGGGTGGGGTGATCGGTGTTTTCGCTCATCGACCAGTAAGGTACGGATATATCATCCCAGAAGTTCGACGGACAGGTCAGGCGGAATTTGCCGCCGTCTGACTCCTCCCAGTCTTTGGGCTGACCGTTGCTGCGGTAAGGCGCCAGCACCCGGCGTTTCTGTTTTACTGCATCAATATTGAATGTATATTCATCGCTTACGGTGGCAAACCAGATATCTTCACAGCAATTTTTCCAATTGCTTTTTGCACCCCTGCCCTTTTCCCGCTGCCAGATAATGCGGTTGCGCACGGTCAGGTATTTTTCAAGCAGCGTAAAAACCGCCGCCGAACAAGCCCAGTCGCAGCAGAAATAGACTGTTGCCGTGGGCTTGAGCAGACGCAGCAACTGCGGGAACCAGCTTTCCAGATATGCCAGATACTCACTGTTGCAACGGCTGTTGAACTTTAACCCGTTGAAATCTTTAGTCAAATTGTAAGGCGGATCCAGTATCAGCAGATCCACCGACTGCTCCGGCAGAATTGCACAAATTTCCACACTGTCGCCACAGATCATCCGGTTGCGGAAGTCCGGCAAAGCTGCCAGATCATCTTTGTGCAGAAGCTGTGCAGAATATTCTGCGAATTCTTCAGCACTCAACTGCAAAGTCCGGTTGCGCGGGGCGCGTTTTTTTTCTTCAGCCATAATCCAGAAATTCCGTCTTTCAGCATATTCGAGGCAGCAGTTCCCCGGTCGGCTGCGGCAGCATTGTTCTGCCGCCGAAAGCGTGTTCCACGGTAACTTTGCCGACATTGCCGGTTACTTCACCGATGATGGCGGCGTTTTGCGAATACGGCATTTTTTTGAGTTCTTCAACTACTTTTTCCGCAACGCTCTGCGGTGCAAAGATCACCAGACGCCCCTCGCAGGCAAGATAAAGCACTTCCAGACCAAGCATACCGCAAACACCTTTTACGGCGTCAGCCACCGGAATGGCTTCACTGTGAAGATTGATCCCGACCTGACTCTGCTCACAGATTTCGTACAGCACGGTACCGACTCCACCGCGGGTGGCATCGCGTATAACGTGAACATCTTTAACTTTTTCCAGCACCGCCTGAACGGTTTTGCCCAGCGGCGCGCAATCGCTGTCAACAGCAGCTTCAATACCGAACTCGTCGCGTTCCAGCAATATGGTACAGCCGTGGCGGCCCACATCACCGGTAACGATCACAGCATCACCGACTTGCGCTAAAGCTCCGGAAGTACGCACCCCCGGCATAATTTCCCCCACTCCGGTAGTGGTGATAAAAACCTTATCAACCTGACCTTTGCCGACCACTTTTGTATCGCCGGCAACGATTTTAACATTGGCTTCGGCGGCAGTTTTTGCCATTGCTGCGGCGATTTCCTCCAGATCTGCCACCGGGAAACCTTCCTCAATGACAAAAGCACTGGTTAGATAGCGCGGCACCGCCCCCATACAAGCCAGATCGTTGACCGTACCGCAGATGCTCAATTTACCGATGTTGCCGCCGGCAAATTTCCACGGCGAAACCACAAAACCATCAGTGGACATTGCTATACGATCCGCAGAAATTTTAAGCACTGCCGCATCGTCGGCGGTGAAATCTTCGTTGGCAAAGTATTTTTTGAATATGCTGCCGATCAGATCAGCAGTCTGTCTGCCGCCGGCACCGTGTGCAAGTGTAATAAATTTTTCCATAATATGATAAACCTTTTTGTTATCTGCCATACTGATAAAATGCCGAACAGGCGCCCTCGCCGGAAACCATACACGCCCCTACCGGATGCAGCGGATCGCAAACTTTGCCGAACAACGGACAATCGCAGGGCTTGCAAATTCCGCGCAAAACCTCTCCGCAGCGACAGCCGGGATTTACCCTGCCGTCATCGGGGGTAAGCGAAAATTTATTGACCGCATCAAATTCGCTCCATTCCGCACGGAGTTTCAATCCGGAACCGGGGATAACACCCAAGCCGCGCCAGGTGCAGTCGCAGGGTTCCATCATCTTTCCGATAAGTTTCTGTGCAGCAATATTGCCTTCCGCTCTGACAATGCGTTCGTATGCGTTGGCAAAGAATGGCTTGCCGGTTTCCACACCCTTTACGATCATTGACAAAGCCCGTACCACATCCCCGGCAGTAAAACCCGCCACCACGCCGGAAACGCCGACCCCGGTAAGCTCTTCACAGAGTCCGGTACCGATAATGGCGTGAACGTGTCCGGGGTAGAGAAAAGCATCGGCACTGCCCTTCAAAGCCTTGTAGGCTTCGGGCATTGTTTTATTGGCACAGAGTATTGAAAAGTTTTTTATTCCGGCCGCCCGGGCCTGTTTTACAGCCAGACAGGCAGATGGGGTAGTGGTTTCAAACCCCACCGCCAGAAAGACCACTTCCCGGTCAGGATTGGCTATGGCAAACTCAACTGCATCCAGCGGCGAATATACCGCCTTGAGTGCCGCGCCCTGTCCGCGGGCATCCGCAAGACTCTGTGTTGAACCGGGCACGCGGATGAGATCGCCGAAAGTGGTGATTACAGCATTGTGTCTGATCGCAAGTTCCACAGCACTGTCAATGTATCCGGGCGGTGTAACGCAAACCGGACAGCCGGGACCGGAAATAAGTTCAATATTTTCACTTAAAAGCGACCGGATACCCAGCCGGAAAATCTCGTGGGTATGCGTACCGCAAACTTCCATAACCCGGATTTTCGGACCGCTGTAATTACGCAATATATCAATATGCGGCATACTTATTTATCCTCCCGGCTGTCAGCTTCCGGTTCGATTCTGGCAATAGCAACTCCGGCGTGCACCATAACATAATCTCCGGGTTCAAGATCATCGAGCAATTCGGCGGAAACTTCCCGCCGCGCCCCGGATGCATCGACCAACGCAATATTTTTGTCCAGCGATATAACTCTGGCAGAAAGACCAACACACATAAATTACCTCCAACTTTATTTATAAATTTATTGATTGAAAATCCCATACAACGCCTGCCCCAGAGATATACCGCCATCATTGGCTGGTATCAGACGGTGCAGAAGCACTTTGAATCCGCGTGCCTGCAGACCTTTTACACACAAATCAAGCAAAAGTTTATTCTGGAAAGTCCCGCCGGAAAGCGCACAGATATTCAAAGAACTCTTTTCCCGTGCTTTTTCGCAGGCTTTTATAATCATATCCGCCAGAACGCGGTGAAAGATATACGCACTTTCCATAATATTTTCTCCCCGCAGACGGCGGTTCAACAGCAACCTGAATAATTCATCTGCCGGCATAATTCCATCGTCATCAAGCCGGCATATTTCCGGTATTTCCGGCAAAGCAGCCGCACTGCGCAGGAATTCAACTGCGGCAAACTCAAGGCTCATTGCCGCATCGCCTTCAAAGGTGCTTTTATCAGCTATACCCAGCAGCGCACTTACCGCATCAAAAAATCTGCCGGCACTGCTGGATTCAACAGTATTGATCCGGCTCCGGATCATTGCCGAAATAAATTTATACTCCTGAAGAGTACATATATTCAACTTTTGTACTGTATCAGCGGCATTTTCCCCTTCGAGCATATTACACAATCCCGCAGCAATGCGCCACCCCTCGCGCGAAGCGGCATCGCCCCCGGGCAGCGGAAAATATTTTATATGGCTGAAACGCTCAAACTTATCCACTCCGGCAATCAACACTTCCCCGCCCCAGATTTTTCCATCAGTACCATATCCGGTACCATCCAGCGCCACCCCGATGACCGGTTCATACACACGGTTTTCCGCCATACAGCTTAAAATATGCGCCCAATGATGCTGAACTTTGCAAACCTCCAGGCCCAGTGATTCAGCTATCGCAGTGGTGTGATAGCCCGGGTGCAGATCGCAAACCACCTTATCAGCAGAAAATTCCAGCATATTACTGAAAGTTTTTACCGATTCATTCAAAGCATCCACCGAGCGCAGATCTTCCATATCACCAATATGCGGAGCACAGTATGCCAGACCTTTTTTTACTATGCAGAAGGCATTTTTCAATTCCGCGCCGATCGCCAGAACATTTTTACGGTTATCCAGTTCCAGATCCAGCGGTAACGGGGCAAAACCGCGCGAACGGCGGATCATATATACCTGGTCATTATAAAGGGTCATCACCGAGTCATCGGCGCGTAACCGTATATCGCGGTCGTGCGAAAGTATTGCATCGCAATATACACCTATTTCCTGCCTTGCCTCTTCTTCGCTCCGGCAGATGGGTGCGCCGCTGACATTGCCGCTGGTCATCACCAGCGCATCAGGATTTTCCACATCGTCAGGGTAATCAAACAAAAGCATCTGCAATGGAGCATAAGGCAGCATCACCCCCAGCGTGGGATTGCCGGGGGCAAGATTTTCCGGTAATGTTGAATCCGCTTTTTTATCCAGCAGCAATATAGGTTTTTCGCAGCCGTCGAGCCATTTTTCTGCAGCGGCAGTTACCACGCACTCTTTTTTTACAGTTGCCAGATCTTTCATCATTACTGCAAACGGTTTGCGGGGGCGGTTCTTGAGTTGGCGCAAACGCTCCACGGCATCGCTGTTACGGGCATTGCACGCCAGATGGAATCCGCCGATACCTTTGATTGCTACCACTGCGCCATCCATAAGCATCTGACGGGTACGGGTTATTGCCCCGCCGTTTTTCAAATCGCTCTCCAGCAGATAGACATCCGGACCGCAATCGTTGCAGCAGACCGGCTGGGCATCATAGCGGCGGCTTTCTATGGAGTAATACTCTCTGGCGCACTCCGGGCACATCGGGAACTTTTTCATACTGGTGCGTTCCCGGTCATAAGGCAGTGATTCAAGAATAGTCAGCCGCGGACCGCAGGCGGTACAATTTATAAAACTGTGCAGATAGCGGCGGTTATTTTTATCGTACAGTTCTTTACGGCAATCACGGCAAATGGCTATATCCGGCGGAATGAATATAGCACCACTGTCGCGTTTGCTTTCGGCAATTTCAAAACTTTCCGTTTGTTCAACCATTGCCGTGAGCCGTTCAATATTCACTATATCGGCGCGTTCCGGAGCTTCATCGCTCAAAGCCCGGAAAAACGCGTCAAGGTTGTTATCACTGCCCTGCGCAACGACTTCCACAAACGAGCCTTTGTTGATAACACTGCCTGAAATATGATACTTTTTGGCTATACGGCTGACAAACGGGCGGAATCCCACCCCCTGCACCACGCCGTAAATCCTGCAGATCATACCTGGGACTTTTTTATTCATACATCACCTTCAAGCAATCTGCCGGAAACTGCAAAATGCATAAAATCGATCCATTTTCCGCGGTAAATATCTTTTACCACCCGCGCAAAAGCGTTATCGGCAATGATAAAATCGAAGTGATTATTTTTCACACATTCACGCAGATCGCCTTCGCTGCCGAACTTGAAATCTGCACAGTCAGAAAAACGGTTGAAAAAAGATCCTGTTTCAACTTCAACGCCACTGAATCGATTATGGATATGATTTTTCACCGCTTCAGCGGCAAAAGCCTGATGCACAACCAGTATTTTACAATTATTGAGGTCATATTTATCCAATTCAAGGTGGTCATAAATACCCGGAACAGCTATTTCATAAGGGGTATTGAAAGTCCGCTGCAAATATTGCGCAGCTTTCAATCCGGCGGGCGAAACCACCAGATTTTTTTCCGTTTCTGCAGCGCGTTTGACCGTCTCCACGGTAGTATTGGTTCCATATATACGCAAGTTGCTGCAATCCGCCAGATGCTTCCGTAAAAGTTCTTCACTTGCCAAGGTACTGTAATCAAGCGGCGTAACGCCCAGCACTCCGATTGTCCCCGGAATGGGCGCGTATTGTTCTCGCGCCAGCGTTTTAAATAACTCCATATATGCCAGCGAAGCACCTGTTTCGTAATACTCTGTACCGCTTGCTTCCACAGCCATAACCGGCATTGACAATTCTTTGCGGCACATCGACTTCAGCGCCCGGAAATCCGTAGCGATCACCGCCGGCACCGGCGAACCGATCATTGCCAGAAAATTGCGTTTACCGGTTTGCGCGGCATCGATCAATTTATCCGCCAGTTCCCGGTCGCGGCCCAATATGGCATCCATATCGCGCAACCCGGCACTGAAAAGTGCGCTTTTGTGCGTAAACCAGCGCGGCTCATCAAATCCGCAGATGTTGCCGGTACAACCGCCGGCATCGCAGATAACAATCAATCCATCCAGATCAAAAAGCACCGAAACCGCACCCGCCAGATCAGGGGCAAACGGTGATAAATAACGCAGCAGATTTTTCATTTGAGCACCTCACTGATACTTTCCAGCAGATCATCGACCGCCTGATAACCGAACTGCCGTATCTCGCCGTTCCACTTTACTCCCGGTTTGCCGGGGTGGTAATACATAGCATCCTGACCGATGGAAAACTCCACAGCGCTGTCCGCACCGTTGTAATGCAGCATCGTCGGCGAAAGATTGGAGTAAATGCGCGTTTCAGGAGAAACTGCGGCTATTTTTTTAAGATAAACAAAGTTTCTTTCGCCAATAGTGCCATATATTTCAGGAACTTCAAACCCCATTTCCAGCAGCGAAAGTGCCAATTCAAAACTGTCCGCATTGAGCCATTCGCCCACCGCAAACTTCAAACTGCCGTATTTATTTTTGAAAGCGGTGATTTTCCGGAGCGTGTTTTCCATAAAACCTTCATCATTGAATTTTGTATTCAGCGCCTGCGCCAGCGCCTGATACTGGCAGTGAATCTTTTCCACCCGGTGCAGATCGGTCAGCTCTATATAGGGTATGGCCAGGCGCTCACTCAAATCCTGTGCGGCAAAACGCGCTTCCGGATTGAGCACCAGATTAAAGTTGGCTTCCGCCATTGCCTGATATTCAGCAAAACTTTTACAGCGCGCTATCTCGCGGATGTTTTTGATCCCCGCCTGACTCAAAAGTTTATAAAGTTCGCAATTGTCATTCAAAGCAGAAAAATACCCCATAATGTTTGCGGCATTGCTTTTACGCTCGCGCTTTTCCAGCAGGCTGTACACTGAACGGCGCACCGATGCCATCGGCGGCAGGCGACCTTCGCGCGTCAAAGCATACATATAGCAGGGAATTACCGGTACTCCGGCAGCCTCCGAACACTTCCGGCAGACCCGATCCATATCTGTACCCAGCAATGCATCAACGCAGGTTATGCAGATCATCACGGCGCTGGGTTTGTTTTCGCGCATATCGCAAATGGCTTTGACCGCTTCGGGAATGCGGCTCAAATGCCGCCCGGTGACAATGTCAGTATCATCCTGCAGCAGGTAGTAGAAGCGGTCGGCATACCTGCGGTCGCGCCCCAATGCGGCGGTATTTCTGCCGCAGCACCCCGGCGACACCAGCAGCATTACCGATTCCGGCACCGCCAGCCCCGCGCGCTTGACCCCGAATCCCTGCGCGCCGGGGGAATTGAATGCCAGTGTTGCCGGAGAACTGTAAATCAGATTTTTACTGCTCTGCAACTCGTCTGGTATATTATCTTTGCCCCGCGCAGCAAGCTCGCAAGCGGTTATAAAATATGCTTCACTCATTACTCATCTTCTCCGGAATCTTCATTGAGCAGCATTTCAGCCAATCTCAAAAACTCTCTGCTTACCGGCAGATCGCGATTGCCTTCCACAACCGTTTTTCCACGGTCTTCCCAGTAGATTATATCATTGCTGCGCGGGATATCTGCTACAATCTCCAGATTATTTTTTTCGGCAAATGCCCGGACTTTTTCTTCCTCATTTTCCACACTGCGGCGGTTCATAATTACCCCGCGTACAGCAGCGTAGTTGCGGTCGGCAAAGTTTTTGACTGCGCTGTTGATGTTGTTTGCAGCATACAGCGCCATTTTTTCGCCGGAAGTTACGATCAATACTTTAGAGGCATATCCTTCGCGGATCGGTGCGGCAAATCCGCCGCAAACCACATCTCCCAGCACATCGTAGAGTACCACATCGGGCTGATATTTTTCAAAAAGTTCCAGATCTTCCAGCAAGCCGAATGTGGTGATTATCCCCCTGCCCGCACAGCCGAGTCCGGGCGTGGGACCGCCGGTTTCAATACACAATATATTGCCGAAACCGATTTTGCTGATCTCTTCAATACTCTCCGGCTCGCGGTCATTTTCACGAATAAAATTCATCACCGGCAGCAGATATTCACCGTTCAGAAGATTCACCGTGGAATCCGCTTTGGGGTCACATCCGATCTGGATGACCTTTTTTCCCAGCGTTGCCATTGCCGCCGCAAGATTGCTTGTAACGGTGGATTTGCCGATACCGCCTTTGCCGTATATTGCTATTTTCTGCATAAATATTTCTCCCAATCGATTTGCCGGTTTACAAGATTCAACCGCGCCTTATGGTAACAGCGCCCGGAAAACGCTTCGTGCGGTATATTCATAACAATACTCCCGCTGCTGATTATGGGGTTGTACATATTGTCGGCAATCACTGTTGATTTACCGGCAAAAAAGTTTTTCAACTCCTTTTCGCCAGCTAACTGCACATCGCCGGAACTCAAAAGTTGTCTATTGCCGGATAATGGATCTGCCACACAGCAGGAGAGATTTTTTTCCAGCTGCAGCGTCTGTGCCAGACTTCCGGCAAAAACCGCCTCGCTGGCAATGACACACTCTGCAGAGCTGTCATACCTGCGTTCTGCACACCAGAAAGAGTTCTCTTTACTTACCAGTGTTTCTTCCAGCTTTTCCGCCAATGCAGCAGAACCCTTTATACCCAGCGGAACCCCGCAGACAAAGGGTATGGAATACTTTTCCAACATATACTCCGCCAGCGGCAGGCCGCTGTTGGATATTACCAGATTGAGTTGTGCGTTAACCGCTTTTTTCAAATTCTCCAGCGTATTATCCATTGCCCAGACCGACTGCACCGCAAATTCGCGCTGCCGGAGAAAATCCACGATTGCTTCCACATTGCCGTTCAACGAAAAATCCAGCGGCGTAGCCCCAAGCACATTTATTCCGCGTTCAACCTTATTACCCGTTTCAGGCGGCAGTATGCGTTCAGCAAGCATTTTCCACGCAATTGCCGCGCCTTGCCAATAGTGTTTCATACCATTGGCAGGCACTGCAAAACAAGGTATATCAAGTTCACTTTCTACAGCAGCGGCAATGGCTTGCATATCGCAGCCGACCATCAGAGGTATGGGCGAATTGCACAATGCTATGAACTCGGGGTGCAACTCTTTTGCCGCACGCACCGTATCTTCTATAAGTTTCCGGTCATTGCCCAGAACCACGTCATTTTCAGTCAGCGCCGATATGTAGGTCATACTGTTACTGCCGAACCAGCGCGGCTCATCGTGCGTGGCATAGGTTGAATTGCATCCGGAGGCATCGTGTACAATTGTCATACCGCCAAGCTCAAACAGCGCCGAACAAACTCCGGCTGTATCAGAGGCATAACAGGATATACTTTTGGAATAAAGTACCTTCATAAACAACTTTCGCACCCCCAGCCCTTCATTTGGATCAATTGTTCAGTATCTGCGATTTCTTCAGCAGCCCGTTCCATAGCAATGCACAACTGTTTGATACCGTCAAAACCATACCAGCCGCCACCGGAAACTATATTCACCAGATGCCGGGTTCCGGTATAGCACGCAGCTTTCTGCCCGATGGCAAGATATTCATCGCCGCTGCCGGGTCTGGAAACAGCAAAACGCATTGCCGGATGCAAAGTAGGATAAAGCATCAAATCCTTATAATGCTTTTGCAGATAATAAAAATCCTCTTTTTCTTCGCCGATTATCACATCTGTATATACCCGTTGCACATTGAATCCGTTATCCAGCAGCAATCTTGCCAGCGAAAGATTCCGCAAAGTGGCAGTATAATCTATAACAACGGGCATATTGCCGATTTTTTTCCGTGCGTGTTTCAGCGCCGCCTGTGCCGCCTCAACGGTCGGCGAAAAATCAAACTCTATATTCAATTTTTCACTCAAAGAACGGTAATTTCCCATAATTTCTTCAAAATTGTAACTCAACGGCAGATGCAGAAAATCCCGCTTCAAACGCGCACTCAAAAACTCATTGGCAGCACGGGCGGTCGGATAATAAGATATAAAACAGCTGCTCTCTGCCATCTGCAGATATTCATCGTAACTTCTGCACGCGGCTATGTCGCAAATGGTATATTGATTGGCTTGCAGCGCCTGTATAAATTCACTTGACTGTACCGTGACGCGGTCATTGCCGATAATTCCGATCTGACGCGGCACTGCCGGCTGATTTTCCGGCAATGCTCCATAGAGCTGCTTACGCATAAACTGGTCGGGAGTCAGCGAACTCTTGCGCATTGTCGGGTGCATAAGACATTCTATAAAGTCCACATCCGGATAACGCCGGCGTAATTCAGCATACACATTCACCGTATCGCAGCCGGCAAAAAGCTGTACACAGCTCAAAAAAAGCAGAACAGCGCGGGGATGTTTTTCCATTTCATCAAGAATATTGCCTACACCTTCAATGATGCTGCTTTCCATTGTACCGTCAAACAGTTCATTTTCGCGCACAGCTACAAAACTCATCCGGTCCATAGCATTCATTTCAGCAGCGGTCAGAATCACACCGCGCAGACAGCCTTGCGCGCAAACATAAATCTGGTGTGATTCGGGTATCAGCATACCGGTATGAACAATGTTCCACATACCGCGGGCGGGTGCATTGAACTCCAACTCCGAAATAAACGGCTGGGGAAACTCTGCACGGCTCACCGGGAGAGCGTATTTTTCTATATCTACAGATTTTTGCAGATTTTTCAGCACCTTTCAACCCCGCAATTTTTCAATATATTATCCGTCAGAGTGCGGTAACACTCTGCCATATCCGACTCCGGAAATGCGCTTAAAACGGCTTTATGCAGTTCTTCGGCATCCTGCACAACAGTGCTGCGCGGCAGTATGCCGGTAATGGAACTGTTAAAATCCTCCGCCAGAGTCTGAACTTTATTTACTTCATCTTTCACGCCGCGGCAGTTGAGAATGAATCCTCCCAGCGCGGCATAGTTACGCTGTTTGAAATTTTCCAGTGCCGAAGCAATATTTGCCGCAGCGTAGAT
The DNA here is from genome assembly GCA_045587205.1 of Victivallaceae bacterium. GTDB lineage: Bacteria > Verrucomicrobiota > Lentisphaeria > Victivallales > Victivallaceae > SIG78. The sequence continues at coordinate 1,783 of JAZNBV010000010.1, read as the reverse complement.
CGACATATTTTCTCCGGAAGTCACCACAAAAACTTTATCTGCATAACCGTTGCGCATCGGCATAGCAAAACCGCCGCACACTACATCGCCCAGCACATCGTACAATACAACATCCACTCCGAGTTCGCGGTAAACGCCTTTGCTTTCGAGTTTTTCCAGCACATTGATTATGCCGCGTCCGGCACAACCCATACCGGGAACCGGTCCGCCGGCTTCCACACAAAAGATGCCTTTTTCGCCTGTATTGACCATCTGCTGCCACTCAAAAGCATCGTTGTACTGCCGGATAAGTTCCAATACCGGCACACACTTTCTGCCTCCCAGCAATGCCGATGTTGAATCCGCTTTAGGGTCACAGCCCACCTGCAGAACTTTACAGCCCTTTTCTGCCAGTGCCAACGCCGTGTTGCATACGGTCGTGGATTTGCCGATACCGCCCTTGCCGTAAAATGCCAGTTTCAACATAATATATTTTCTCCAAAATCTCCGCGCCCGGTGTAAATATTGTATCCGATCGCTGAAAGTCTTTTCTGCCAATCTTCCACCATCTCTTTTACCGGCAGAGCATCAGCGCGTTTTTTATTGTTGTAAAGCAGATAATTTTTCTGCACATCTGCCGGAGTCAGATTGGGCATTATCACATTGGCGCCCGCCAGGATACCCTGTTCCCTGCCGTCATTCTGCAACGCTCCCAGCGCCGTGGTTGCCGGCAGCAGCACATTTTCCAGCATTATCCGGCACAGGCTCAACGCCATAAGGGTCTTTTCAACTGTACCGCCGGGATATTTACCGAAGGGCGTATCATTATGCGGTATAAAAGGACCTATACCCACCATTTCAGGCTGCAGCTCTTTCATAAAAAGCATATCATCTGCCAGCGTTTCACTGCTCTGGAACGGCGAACCGGTCATAATGCCGCAACCGACCTGATAACCCAGCTCTTTGAGCGTATAAAGACACTCTTTGCGATTGGCAAGGCTCATATAAGGCGGATGCATTTTTCTGTAATGCGTTTCATTGGCGCTTTCGTGCCGCAAAAGATAACGGTCAGAACCCGCCTGACGCAGCAAGGCGTATTCATTTTTACTCAACTCGCCCAATGAAAGAGTTACTGCACTCTCCGGAAAACGCTCTTTTATCCTGCCAATCAAAGCACAGATCCGTTCCAGATCAAATCCGGCACGCTCACCACTCTGCAAAACAAAGGTGCGTATGTTATTATTGTACCCTTGAGCACAGCACTCAAGAATAACTTCATTATCAAGCGTATAACGCTGCACTTTGCTGTTGGATTTGCGGATGCCGCAGTAAAAACAGTCGTTGGAGCAGTAATTGGAAAATTCCACTATGCCGCGTATGTAAATGTTATTGCCGAAGTATTTATTTGCAATATTGCGCGCCAGTTCAGCAGCATAAGTCCGGTCTTCCGGAGAATAAGAACTCCACAGCGCGATCCACTCATCGCGCCGCAGCGACTTTTCAACAGCCAGTTTATTGATCAGACTCCGGCAATCCACTTGCAAAACTCCACAAAAAAACCGTATTCATCCTGACTTGGAACGAATACGGTAAAACACCATTTTCCGGTATTAATCGCGTATGCTTCCGCTTCAAAGGCACCGTTGCCGGAGCGTTTTCAGCATCAGGATATATGATTAAAACTTTTCTGAACAAACCGATTTGGCTGTTACACCATCAAGTCTGCCCAATCTGCCGGCAATGGCATTGATTTTATCCACCGGAGCATCCAGCACAATATTTATAACACTGATCCGGCGCTCGC
>JAZNBV010000009.1:0-7284 GCA_045587205.1 Victivallaceae bacterium | reverse complement strand
TGAGTTTGTTATGTATTACTGCATTTGCAGTTGTAGGACAGTAGTTGCAAGTGGTAAATAATTCAAAGCCCGTGTCGGGCTGCCGGTACCATCGCCTTGAAGGCGTGGTGCATACCACCGGCTAAGCCGGTGGTTTTGATTTTAAAATTATTTTTTCCACTGACCTTTACGGATTCGTTTTTGGGGTAAAGAATTTTCCGGAAATAATTTTCCCCTGCCGATTTTCAAGGTAGATAATATCTTCCCCGTTTCCGGAAATCCGGGCAGGAAGTGCGAACTGCTGAAACTGGAAAGTAATCAGTAGATAAGATCCCTGCGGTCAATGCAATAACCGCAAGTACGATCAGGAGAAAACAATCGTAAAAAGTCATTTTCTGCTTCCGTTATATCTATTCCGGAAGCAGTGCTGCAAGCAACAGTATTATTGCTGGATATCTGACCTTGCTTTATGGCGTTCCTGCCGTTTTTCCACGAGTTTTTTTACCCCGTAGTAAGTCAAAGGAGTCATAATGGCGGTCAGGATTGCCCCGCCGATAAAGAAAGACCATATAAGATCTCCGGTAAGCTGAAAAAGAGACTCAAAACTCTGTTTCTGCATAACATCTTTAAGCGCGTTGCATATATCAGCCCAGGAGAGTTTTCCACCAATAATCTTGTTACCCGCATAGCACTGCAGCGGATAAATAATGAAGATCGAAAAGTGATTGGTCAGGAGCGTTCCCAGCGTGGCACCGACCTTGCTGCCGCGCAAGATAAACGATGCCGGTATCGAAACAATAAGCTGGAGACCGAAGGGAATGAAACATCCGCAGAACATACCTATTGCCCACCCGCGGGCTATATAAGTTGCATCTGCCTTTTCACGCAATATTTTAGCATAAAAACGCAACAATGATTTCCGCGAAAAAATCTTTCCCGATTTACTCATACCAATCCTTTCTCCGGTGCGGCAGAACTTCCACCGCACATTTCACTTTATCACGGCAAATCAACTGTTTGCCGTGCCCCTTTGAATTTTCGGTAAAATACAATTATGGGGCATGCTATATACAAACTCGAATAACTGCCGATGAGGATACCCAGGGCAATTACCAGCATAAAATCACTGATCGCAATACCGCCTGCCACCAGCATAACTACAACTACAATAAAGGTAGTCAGACTGGTCAGAATGGTACGGCTTAAAGTACGGTTCAAGCTGTCATCCACAACTTCCTCAAAGGATAATTCAGGATGCAGGTGCCGTTCTTCGCGGATACGGTCAAAGATAACGATCGTATCGTTGATCGAATATCCGATGATCGTCAGCAGACCGGCTACCACCGGCAGACTCATTTCTCTGCCGGAAAGTACGAATAATCCCAGTGACAGGATCACGTCGTGCACCAGTGACAGAATACCGGCTATTGCGTAGTTGAACTCGTAGCGCAGCGACACATATACGATCATACCCACAAACGCCAGCACCAGCGAAATCACCGCATTGCGGGTCATTTCCTTGCCCACCAATGCTCCGATCAGCGTTGAAGAGCCGTCGTGCAGTTTGAGCTGCGGATATTTTTGATTAAGCATATTGCTGATATGTTCACTTATGGAATCACTGCCGGCGGCGATTTCTTTGCCGGTGCCTTCGCGCAGCAGAATTTCTATCTTGCGGTTGTCACTCTGCGAAACACTGCTTTTGTAAGTGACTTTGCCGGGCAGATTATTCAGCTGCAGAGTATTTTCCAATTCCGATACCGGCACTTGAGTTTTGTAACTGTAACTCAAAAGCGTACCGCCGGTAAAGTCCACACTCAACATATCCCGGCCTTTGACAGCAAACATAACTATACTCAGCACAATAAGAATGATCGAAACCGGTACAGCAATTTTTGCTCCGCGCAGGAACGGTATTGAAGGCTTGGAGAAAAAGCGCCGCATCGAAAGTTTTATATCCGGATTTATTACCAGCAGCCAGTCAAACAGCACGCGGCTCATAAAGAGCGCGGTAAACAAACTCGCTATAATACCGATAGCAAGGCTGACGGCAAAACCTTTAACTGCACCGGTACCGAAATACATCAGGATCAGCGCCACTACCAACGTGGTCAGATTGCCGTCAAGCACGGCTGAATATGCCTGCTTGAACCCGTTGCTTATAACGGAAACGGCGGGTTTGTTTGCATCGTATTCTTCGCGCATACGCTCAAATACCAGCACGTTGGCATCAACCGCCATACCCAGGGTCAGGATGATGCCGGCTATCCCCGGCATAGTCATAGTTGCTCCGAATGCAGCCATAGCACCCAGTATCAGCACCACATTAGCCACCAGTGCCGTAACAGCAATACAGCCCGCAAGGCGGTAATAAGCGATCATAAATATTCCCAGCAGCACCAGTGCGATCAACCCGGCACGGATACCGTTGCTGACATTGTCAGCGCCCAGTGTCGGGGCGGTATCAAACACTGCCTGCACATCGATAAGGAACGGGAAACTTCCGCTGTTGAGTGCATCAGCAATATTCTGGGCTTCTTCCATAGAGAACTGTCCGGTGATTTCCGCCTGACCGCCGGCAATGCGCGACTGGATGACCGGCGCGCAATAGAGTTTGCCGTCCAGTACAATAGCCAGCTGGCGTTTGATGTTCTTTCCGGTGACGTCGGCAAACTGTGCTGCGCCCTGCGTGTTGAATTTCAGCGCAATGGCGATCGCTCCGAACTGGGTTTGCGATACCTGCGAGCTGTCAATGGCGTTGCCGGTCATTTCCGGGCGGCGCTGTACAATATATACTCTGCCGGATTCGCCTTTTAGGGATACTTCGCGCAAGCGCTCGTACCCCAGCGGAACCGGTCGGTTTTCGGCAATAATTGAACTGCTGTCAGGGTGAACCAGACGGAACTCAAGTTTGTTGCTCATCTGGATAAGTTTCTGCAGTTTATCCTTTTCGTCCTTGGAGACTACCGGTGCTTTCAGCGACAGCGCAGTGGCGGCAAAGGGGGCTATTTCACTTTCAAAAATATTCTGCGATTCCAGTCGTTTGCGCAATGCTTCCATTGCCAGATCGCGGTATTCTTTGAAATTTTCTTCAAGTTTCTTCCGGGCATCTTCAGCGCTCACTCCGCTGCCGGTAAGTGCCGCAAAGTCCGGCTTGAGATCCAGCACAAATTCCACACCGCCGTTGAGGTCAAGCCCCAGACGTATGGAGCTGGAGGCGCGTTTACGGATCAGGCTTATTACTTCCGAGTTATCAAAAGCCTGCGGGAAAACGGTCAAATCTTTAAGTTCAACACCTTGAGCATTGGCTGCATCCAGCAACGCTGCCGCCGGATAAAGATCGGCGCGTTTGCTCTGGGCTGCACGGGCTTCGGTGATAATTTTTTCCGCTTCAGCGGATTGATTCCGGTCTTTCAGTGAAGCGCGGAATGTATCATAAAAATCCAGCGGTTTCAACGGGGGTATTGCGCAGGCAAAAACAGCGATTACGCCGAGAACGATGAACGTTCTGAGTTTGAGATATTCTTTCATTATAAAAAACAACTTTCCACATAAATACCTTGATTTTCCGCATTTTTTCCGGGAACGGTCGATCAGGTATATTTTACATCTGTATTATGCCGGAAATAAACAACAACAAACAACCGCATAAATATACTTTATTTCCGGCATCAACTGTTCCAGCAATTATGCGGAAGGTCCGGCACGGGTTGGCAAAATTTTTTGCCACAGCCTGCGATAATAGGTAAACTCTGTTTCTTTACTGTATGTTATGAAATTTTTTCTTATAGCCAATTCAGGATTTTGACTGGTCAAAAACAGAGAATCCGGATGAATAACCGGGGTATGCTGCAGGGAGCGGTTGTTTCCCAACCGTACCGGTACGCCATTACGGCACCGGGAGTTCCAACGGACCGCTGCTTCAGAGTTCTGTTCATTGCCGGGATATGCTGCAAGTGAATTGCTGCCGGTTGAAAAACGCAACGATTCTGCGGTATCTTGCGCTGAAAATGCTGCGCTGAAAAGAAGTGTACAGGCAAAAAGAATGACTCCGGTCAGTATAACTGCCGGATGCTTGAAAAAGCAGCTTATAGAATCAATTTTTTTTCTGCACATATATTAACCTTGATTTATCCGCTGTACAAAATACAGTCTATAATCATAATCAAGGTAATATAGCGTAGTTGAGTTACTATTGCAAGTAAAAAAAACGTTTTTTTATCCTGTAAAATGTTTTTTTTTGCTTTTTTACTGCTAAAATAGCCTGAAACTATTTTATAAGGGCTTTTGCAGCGCTTCTGGCGTGGGCAATGATCTCTTTTTCGCCGGGAACAATACGGTTCTGCATCAGAATATTACCGTCGCAGATGACTGTATCGACCACGCTGGAATCTGCCGAATAAACCAGATTTGATACGGTATTGTGATCTGCCACCATCATCGGCGACTCCAGATCGATAAGGATCATATCCGCCAGCTTGCCTTCGGCAATTATTCCGGCATTGATTCTGAATGCTGCGGCTCCGTTGTGAGTTGCAGCATTGTATATTTCTGTTACACTGCAGGCGGTGGAACTGTTCTGTTCATTTTTGGCTCCCAGCGCACCGAATTTCATTTCATCAAACATTGAAAGATTGTCGTTGGATGCACAGCCGTCGGTACCGAACGTGATCCTTACCCCGGCATCGGCAAGACTCCGGAAGCGGAATTTGCCGCTGGAAAGTTTGTAATTACTGCAAGGCATATACGATACAGTTACCTTGCGCTCCTTTAAAAGTTCAATATCTTCATCAGTCAAATGTACAGAATGCGCTGCAACTGTGCGCTCTGTAAGCAATCCGAGTTTATCCAGATATGCTGTTGGAGTCATTCCGTGTTTTTTGATACAGTCGCTTACTTCGCGCCCGGTTTCCGCAAGATGTATATGTATTGCAAGATCGTTGCGGGCAGCAAATTCAGCATTTTCCTGCAGCGTATCCGGATTTACTGTGTAAATGGCGTGCGGCGCGCAAGTCAGCTGTATGCGGTTGGAAAATGTATTGCGGCAACTCCACAACTCCTGATTATCGCGCAAATATTTTGCTCGTTTTTCCGGCGCAGTGGTGTCAATATTTATCAATCCAATGGCGGCTCGTACACGCATATCTTCGGCAGCTTTGAGCGTTTCTGCCGGAAAAAAGTACATATCGTTGAAAAACACGGTGCCGCTTTTGATCATTTCCAGAATCGCCAGTCTGCTTCCGGCGTAAACTGCTTCGGCGGTCAGATTGTTTTCCGCCGGCCAGATGTGATTCTCAAGCCACTCAAAAAGTTCCAGATTATCGGCTATACCGCGCAGCAGTGTCATTGCCGCGTGGCAATGGGTATTATAAAACGGCGGCGCAATGAATTTATTTCTGCCGTCGATGATCTGATCGGCTGTTTCAGGTATCTGCGGAGCGATTCCGGCGATACGGTTGCCTTCAATAAGTACATCAACGGTCTGGTTGTTCAAGCGCACCTGTTCGATTTTCAAACTCATAATAGATCCCCTTAAAGTCCGGCGGCACACAATTCATCTGATATTATGCCGTTTTTTTCTACAATTTTCCAATATTCATCGTGCGCGGATTTATCCGGCTTGCGGAGTCCTGACGGATAATTGTTATTCAGCAATTCCACTGCTGCGTGATTGTGCAGTGCCATTGTCGGATCGATGTAACGCAAAAGCGTCGGCTCCGGCAGAATGAAATTTAAGGCTTCCTTATTATTCAGCACCCGTTCAGAGGGCAGGGCGCTGCCCCACTCATCTTCCACGCTCATTGAGGCAATGATCTTGTTGCCTTCAAGCAATATATCTATATATTCACTTTCAGTTGCCAGTGAATCAGCTTTTCCGGTGGCGGTCACTACGCACCAGGCATTACGCAGTGCTTCGAGTACACGCGGGCGGTCAAAGCGGCTTATCAGGGTGCCGTTGATGCATTTTACCAACATTGCCGGGTCATCGACAGCAATAACATTGGCTCCGGCTTTACCCGCATAGAATACCACACCTCTACCGACTTTGCCGCAGCCGATGACCACAATATTTTTACCGGCAATATCATAGCCCAGACTCTGCATTGCACGCAGAAAACTCTCTCCGGTGCCCAGACAGGTTTCAATGGCTTTGATCGGTGAATCATCTACATTTATCACCGGCAGAAGAGCGCGGTCAAAGTGATATGCTCCCGATCTGGTCAATTCCGCAAAACCCTTCGCGGGGTGCAGATCGCGGTAAACTGCATTGCAATCCAATATTATATCAAAAGCGCCGACTTGGCTGCAATTGTAAGTTGTGGGGACGCCGATCTCTTCAAGAAAGTCGATCACGCTCCGGTCATACGGTATAGTTTCCGAATAACCCACTGTAAGTTCGGCACCTGCCGCCAGCAGATTTATGTATTTCAAGAGCGTATTGGCAAAAACCGGTGTCCCGTCCAGAATCCTGACTCCGGCAAGCACTTTAGTGCTGTTCCAGACGCGGAACTGATGATCCAATGCCGGATATTCATTGACATTGTAGCGGTTATGCAAAAAGTTTCTGATTTTTTCAATCATCGTTTTCAACTCCGAAAAAGCGGCATAATTCATCAAATCTTGCCAGACTTGCTTCGCCGAATTTACCCAGGCTGCGCCGGACTTGGAACAAAGGTTTTTCCTGCTGATCGCCGGATTTGCTGAAGAATTTGTCTGCCAGCGTGATGAGTTTTTCTTCGTTGGTGATTGGCAGATAATCCTTTACCGGAATCGGCAAACCTTGCGCGGCAACTTCCCCGGCGGTTATTCCGCTGCCGGTGTGGTGTTCGCAAATGGCTGCATAAATATCCAGATCAAGATGATTAGCTTGCGCGTAGCGGCGGAGCATTTCCGAACCGATAATGCCGTGCGCCATATAATCGGCATCGCCTTCGCAGAAAATCGAAGGCGCCCGGCACGCTTTTATGCCTATATCGTGCAGCATTGCGCCGTTTCTGACCACATCCAAATCCACCTTGATATTGGTTTTTCCGGCAATGCTCAAGGCTTTATTGCAAACCCGGGTGCTGTGCAACAGCAACAGCTTCCGCAGCGGTGTATCCTGCGGATAAAAATATTCAATGATTTTCAGGTAATCGATTTCTGACGGCATAAAAACCCCTTTCCCGAGTGTTATACTATAACCCTGAAAAACGGATTTTTCAAGTGATAAATAATAAGAAACTCCCGCCGGGAGAGAATTATTCCGGCGGGAGTTGGAGTCATATCTTTTCAGCTTGCGCTGAATAAAATATTACATCATAC
>JAZNBV010000008.1:0-33394 GCA_045587205.1 Victivallaceae bacterium | reverse complement strand
GTGCGTTGCGGCGTGGGGGTTCTGCCGCCTTCGCGGCGCGGAATTGTGCGTTGCGGCGTAGAGTTCTGCCGCCTTCGCGGCGCGGAGTTGTGTGTTGCGGCGTAGAGTTCTGCCGCCTTCGCGGCGCGGAGTTGCGTGTTGCGGCGTAGGGTTCTGCCGCTTTCGCGGCGCAAAGTTGTGCGTTGCGGCGTGGGGGTTCTGCCGCCTTCGCGGCGCTGAATTGTGCGTTGCGGCGTAGAGTTCTGCCGCTTTCGCGGCGCGGAATTGTGTGTTGCGGCGTGGGAAATTTTGGGAGATTTTGAGAGGCTTTGGGAAATTTTGGGAGTCTTCTTTGCCGCTTTAAACCGGTAAGCAGTATCACACCGTATTGCTTACAGTAAAGGCGGCAATACTTTCTCCCAAATCCTCCCAATACTTCCCAATACTTCTCAATACATCCCAAGCCGCCATCACTCGTACCGCCCGCGAATGCGGGGAATACTCCCAAGCCGCCATCACCCGTACCGCCCGCGTATGCGGCGCCACCAAGGTGCCATCACCCGTACCGCCCGCGAATGCGGGAAGCAAACCGGCAAATACTTTTTAAAATCTCAAAATATAATTGACAATCCTGTTTTCGGGAGTATATTAAACAGGTGCGGCGGGGGAAATGCCGCACCTGATCAATAAAATCAAATATTTATACAGGATAAGTTATGTTCAGTTCGGTATTGAAATATTGCTCGCTTTATCTGCCGTATCCGGCGTTGGGATTGGTGATTTCGGTTTTTCTTACTTATATGGCTATATTGGTATTGAGCAATCTGGGATTTATCGATATACCGCGCGGCCGGCATCAGCACGATAAACCGATTCCGCGCGGCGGGGGGATTGCTATTGCGGCGGCATTTTTTATTTCGGTACTGCTGTTTGCCAGTGCAGTGCAGGAACGCGCCGGAGTTTATGCTGAAACGGTGGCTTTTCTGAAAAACTTCAGTATCCCGGCAGCGATCATTCTGGTGGTAGGGATTCTGGATGACCGTTATGAACTCAAAAGCATTGTCAAATTGCTGGCGCAGATACTGGTGGGGGTGCTGATCTATTTTCAGGAAGGCGGCATATCGCATTTCTTTTCTTATCCGCTGCCAATGGTTGTTTCGCTTGGGGGAACCGTGCTCTGGTGTGTGGTTATCATCAATGCGTTCAATCTGATCGACGGGCTGGACGGTGTTGCTGCCGGGCTGGCGGCGATTTCATCGGCTCTGCTGGCGGTATGGACAATTCTTACCGGTATTTCAGAAGCAATGGCGGTCATACTTCTGATTTTCAGTGCCGGATGTCTTGGTTTTCTGCGGTTCAATTTTTCACCTGCGCGGATATTTATGGGTGATACGGGGAGTACATTTATCGGTCTCTTTTTTGCGTACGTAAGTATGCAGTACAGCACAAAATCAGTCACTATGACTGCATTGCTGGTGCCGCTGGCGGCGATCGGCGTGCCGGTTTTTGACGTGTTTCTGGCGGTATGGCGGAGATTTTTCCGCAAATATATCAACAAGGACCCCAACAGCAATATTATGCAGGGCGACCACGACCATTTGCATCACCGTATTCTCAAAGAAACCGGAGCCACGCGCAAAACAGCGTATGTTATTTATTGTATTTCGTTGAGTTTTTCGCTGTTGGCAATGCTGGGGGTATTTTTTGAAAATCACTTTCCGGCGCTGATTTTCATTCTGCTTCTGACCACATTTTTTGTAATGATCCGCTATTCGGGCATTGAGCTGTACGATACGCTTACCTGTGTGGCAAGGGGCTTGAAAATGCCGCAGCGCAACTTCTTTTTTACAACCATTCACCCGATAATCGATGCCGTGTCTGTGACGATTGCTTTTTATATTGCGCGTTATTTACACAAAGATATGCTTGCCGGACATCTGCCGGAAACACTGTGGTTTCTGACGCATATCGGGCCGTTTATACTGGTACTCTGCACTTGCGGCATTTACCGGACATTCTGGCTGCGGGCAGGGGTTATCCAGCATTACCGGATGCTTCGTGCACTGGCGCTTGCGGGGGTGGCGGGGTACATTATCAACTGCGCCATCGGCGCGTGGAAGATCAAGGCGTCAGAAACGATGCTGGGCGAGTACAGCCGTTTTTATGCAGTATTTATGCTGCTGGTGTTTGCTTTTGTGCTGCTGGAACGGTTTATGGTGCATTTTTACGAAAGTTTCGGCTACCGGCGGCTCTTTATCCGCAATCAGGGGCAGGATGATTCATTGAAAAAAGTGATCATTTACGGCGGCGGACTTTTCTGCCGGCTTTACATACACAAGCAGTTCTGCGGATTCGGTTCGCAGCAGGATAATATAAAAATCGTGGGGATTCTGGACGATAATCCGGCTTTGCGCAACTTGAATGTTTATGGATTTGATGTACTCGGATCATTGTACGAACTGGAAGACATATTCAGAAAAGTGCCGTTTGATTCCGTAGTGATTTCCTGCACTGATATAGAAGAAGAAAAACTCGACTGTCTGAAAAAATTCTGTGCAGAAAAGAATATAAAACTTTCAATGTTTGTCTGTGCCGAAGAAAGTGTGCAGTAAAAATCCTGCTCCCCGGTTGCGCGGCAGAATAAATAACAATATTGAGCAGTTACGCCCGTGCACAGCCTGTAAAAAAAGGCGGCGGGAGAAAACACTTGCGATATTTTCCCGCGCCGCCGTCAAGCGCAGCGTCCGCTGATGCGGTTTTTAAGGTTACTTACCGGTTATAGCCGAAACCGTTACCGGTTAGCGCCTGCAGATTTACCACTCCATTGCGGCGTTCATACAAGCCCGGACGGAGTTTTTCATCTTCCAGCGAAGCCTGCGGATAGAATTGCGGTGCATTGCATTCCACGCCTTTGATCGTGCCGATGTGGGCGGCAAGCTGAACGTGCGGCACAGTTGCCAGCATCGGGTTGGTCAGATCCTGAACCATCAGAAGCATATTGTGCTTTTTTGCCCAGCACGCCGAAAGCAGCGCACCGGTCTGGGTTTTGCACACCTTCAGCGCCACGCCGTTCCAGCCGAGCGAACGGCCCAGTTTGACAAATTTCCAGTCGTGGGCGCTTTCATCCATAAAGAGCGGTTTGCGCTCCGAACAGCTGTGGACATTGATCTGATTGGCCTCCAGATCATAAGGAAAGGGCTGTTCAACATAGATCATAAGATCGTAAATCTCCGGCGACTGCTTTTTGAGTTCATCCAGAATATTGTTGACATATCCGGGATCTTTGACCATACAGTTGAAATCAGGCGAAAGCGCCTGACAGTGGTATTTGAGCGCGATCTTGCCGATTTCCAGCACGCGTTTGAGGTCCCATTCAGCATCCACACCGGTAAGTTTGATCTTCAGGCAGGTCAAGCCGTCGCGTTCGATCCATTTTTCAAGCGAAACGGGGTAGCCGTCTTCGGGTTCATTGCCGGTGCGTTCGCTTTCATACAACAGGTCTTTGCCGCCGACCAGGTGCCAGACCGGCAGGGTTGAAGGTACATCTTTTACAAAGAAATCTTCCGGATACAAGCCCTTGAACGTATCATCCCGGTAGAACCACGCCAGGTCGTGCTGCATAAAATCTTTGTTGTAAGTTTTGTATGTCGGCAGATTTCTGCTGATACCCCAGGCATCGTGCATTGCTATATCAAAAGCCGAAGCACAGATAAGCGCTGCCAGATGCGGCATATCCACATTGTTTTTCTTGTTGAAGTTGTGCAGAATATCATCCAGTTTCCCGGTCAGGAATTCATATCCGGATGTCATCGGATCACTTTCCGGCACGGGATAGGCTTCTGCCAATACTTCACAGAATTTGCACATCATCTCTTCGCGGTAGGCAAAAGAGAGGCTTGAGGGCCACGCCCAACCCACCGAAAGCGGTGTTTCGCCTCTGCCGACGGCACCGTAAGCCGGGAATTCAACGTGGGCAATCTGAATGGACTCAATAGTTTCCCCGCCGAACTTGAGCGGCAGCCGCATTTTTACAGGGATAAATTTCAAAAACATATTTCAATACTTTCAGAAACAGGGGGTTATATCTTCCAGCTGGATCGGCAGAGTCTTTTTGAGCCGGATGGATTCGATAGCTTTCTGCGCCAGAAATGTGGAACGGAATCCCGCCATTTCATCGCAGGGCGAGGGCAGGTCATTAATAATTGCCTCTACAAATGTATTGAGCATATTTCTGTGGCCTTTATCCACTGTAAGCGGGCGGTTCTGCTCCACATCTTTGGCATTGGCGGCACCTTGCACATTGGCGTAGAATTTTTTGATATATGCGTCAAAACCATCGCCCAGATGAGCTTGCGGGTCATCCTGCAAAGCAAAGGTTTCGCCGGCATTATCGGGCATACCATAATAGTTGTTTTCCACAAAATGCAGACTGCGGAAAAGCGCCGCTTCAGCAGTGACTTCAAACTGTTCTTTGGGGTAGTCAAAAGTGCCGGTGCAGGAGAAATCCAGCGTCATACTGTAATTGTTGTTGAACTTGAGATAGATCCCGTGCGAAAGCCGGCTTGAACCGAACGCCGTGATCTCACACGGCAGTGCCGGTGCAAAAAACCAGCACGCCAGATCCAGCCAATGCACCGATTCACCGATGATTTCGCCGCCGCCGGTGAGCGGATTGAGGTGCGCCAGACCGTAGGAACTGCTTTCGTCCTGAATTCTTATATTCATATGGTGGAATTTTTCATCGGGCAGCGGTTCACGCACGGTTTCGACATACTGCCACTGGTTGTGCTGCGGGTTGGCAATATGTTCCAGATACTTTTTGCGCAGTGCTTGCATTGCCGGCGACATCCGGCGGTTGAGGTCAACACAGAGTTTTACATTATTTTTCCGCACCGCACGGATGATCTTGAAAGCCTCTTCATCGCGCATAGCCATCGGTTTTTCGCAGAAAATATGTTTGCCGGCAGCCGCGGCGGCTTCAATGATCGGCAGATGCGCTTCGTGTGAGGTGGCGATCTTGATCATATCCACTTCCGGATCGTTGACTATATCCATAAAATTGTCGGTAAAGTTCGGCACATTGAAGTGTTTTGCTGTTTTTTCCGCAGCGGCAATATCGAGGTCGCAAACCCACTTCAAATCCAGTTTGCTGTGGTTGGTCATATTCGGCAGATCCTGATGCCAGGCAAATTTGCCGCAGCCGATCTGGGCAGCAGTAAGGATATTTTTGCTCATTATTTTATTCTCCTGTAAAGTTATCTTTTTTACGATACTTTACAATATAGCATAGAAAAGTACAAATAAAATAGCAAAAACGAGAATTTATTTACCAAAATCGCAACACTCACCGGTAACAGCGTTAATCAAAAAAGATATGTTTGCGGCCGCCGGCGGTGCTTTCCACGGTGGCAACTGTGCTGTAAACCTTGCTCAATACCTCCGTGGTAAGCATCGATTCGGCGCTGCCGGAGAGAAACGCGCCTCTGCCGTCCAGCAGCCAGACAGTTCCGGCAGCTCTGCCGAGCAATTCAGGGTCGTGGGTTATAACCAGAACGGTGTGATTTTCCGCATATTTTTCCAGCAATTCAGCTGTGCGGTTGCGAGCCGCCGGGTCGAGTGCAGAAGTTGGTTCATCCAGAAGCATTATTTCCGGCTGCAGGGCAAAAAGTCCTGCCAGCACTGTCCGTTGGCGTTCGCCGCCGGAGAGGGTGGAAATTTTTTGATTCCGTAATTTTTCAAGCTCAAAAAGTTTCAGTGCGTGGTTGATAAGCTGCTGATCTTCAGCATTCAGGAACCCCAGCCGCGGGAAGCGTGCCGATGCGGTTATTTCAACTGTTTCCTGCACACTGAAATCCAGTGCCGGAGCCGGATTCTGCCACATTACCCCCAACAGTCGGGCGCGGGTGCTGCCGCTGATTTTATTCAGCGGCGTATCATTGAGTTTTATTGTGCCGCCTGCCGGTGCAAGGTACCCGGCAAGGAGTTTTAAAAGCGTACTTTTGCCCGAACCGTTGCACCCGGCAAGATAGTGTACTCTGCCCGGGGCAAGAGTGGCGTTCACATTGGTGAAAATCTTTTTATTCGCATAAGCAAACGAGATATTTTCCAGCGTTATATTCATAATATTTTCCCCCGTCTGCGGTTGAGCAAATAGATGAAAACTGCCCCGCCGACCAGTGCGGTCAGCACCCCGATCGGTAATTCCTGCTGCGGATGAACCACCCGCGCCAGCAAGTCGCAAAGGAGTATGAAATTTCCGCCCCACAGCATCATAAGCAGCACGATCTTCCGGTGATCGCTGCCGTAAAAACCGCGCACCAGATGCGGCACGATCAAGCCGGCAAAAGCAATGATTCCGGAAAGTGCCACTGTTTCTGCCGCCAGCAAACTGCCGGTTACGATAAAGAATCTGCGGAAAAAACGCGGATTCACCCCCATACTCCAGGCGTTTTCGTCGCCCATAGCAATGGCGTTGAGTTCGCGGGCAAAATACTGCAGTATGATTGCCGAAATAATTACCGTTCCGGCGGTGACTTCGAGCATAAAAATATCCACGCTCTGCAGATCGCCGAGCATCCACCAGGTCAGACCGGCGAGTTCATCGCGGTTGGCGGTACTGACTAAATACATCAGTACGCTGGAGGCAGCGGTTCCGGCGATGACACCGCTTAACAGCAAACTTTCGGAGTTGCGGTTGCCCGCCATAAAAATTACGATCCCCAGCAACAGCAGCGCCCCCAGCAGCGCCATAGAAGGTATTGCCAACGCACTCAATGCCTGAAGATTCAATATTACTGCCAATGCCGCACCCACGCTTGCCCCGCCGGAGATGCCCAGTGTAAATGGTTCGGCAAGCACATTGCGCAGCACTGCCTGAAAACACATCCCCGCCATTGCCAGCGCTGATCCGACCGCCAGCGAAGCCAGTACCCGCACCGTGCGCAGTTCCAGAACCGGGTCTTCCAGCGGATTGTGCCAATTTACATTTGCCGTGCCGCAGGCAAGTTCCAATGCTGACAATATCAGCAGAACTGCTAAAGGCGGAATCAGCTGCAGAAAAAAGTGTTTTTTCATTTCCGGCTGCTTTCAGATATATTTTCCAACATCTTGCGAACTCTCTGCACTGCATCCAGAAAACGCGGCCCCGGGCGGGTCGCCGGGTCGGTGATCGCCAATTCAATGATCCGGTTTTCGCGGACGGCTTTGACTTTGCCCCAGATGCGGTCATTTTTTGCCGGCGCATTGGGTACATTCCAGATCACCGCATCGATATCGGCTGTCAGGAGCCACTCCACAGAACATTTGTAATATGCCGCCGGAGTCTCTTTTGCCGCATTTTCCGTTTGCATAAGATTCAATGCATATTCCGGCAGACTCCCTTTGCCGGCTACGATCAGCGGTTTGGCATTGACCACCCACAACACTTTGATCGGCAATGGTTTGCACTGTTTGAGCTGATTGATTATGGTATTGATTTTTGCCAGCTCATTATTGACGGAATCTTGTTTATTGAGTTTACTGCCGATGATTTTCAGCCAATATATGTAATTATCGAGGTCGTTGATCTGCCGGAATTCGGTTGCTATGCCGAGGCGGGAGAGTTTTCTGGCTGTATTGGGGTTCATCAGATCGTTTCCGATGACCCAATCCGGCTTGAGTGAGAGAATTTTTTCCAGTTCCGGAATCCCGAAACTTCCGGCGACGGGCAGTTTTTTTACTGATTCAGGATAGTCGCAGGCGCCGCATCTGCCCACCAGAGATTTCTCGCCGCCGAGCTTGCAGATAATTTCCGTCAATGCCGGAGCCAGCGACACTATACGCAGATTTTCCGCCGCCAGTTCAAACGGCAGAAAGAGTCCTGACAACAGTAAAATTATGGTGGTATATAAATATTTTTTCATAAATCATTCCCGGTCAAAGTGGCGGTCGTTATCGCTTTTATTGCCGAACCAGCCCAGATCGTATTTAAAAAAGTTATCATTCAGAGAATAAGAGATTTTTTCGCTGGAAACGTGACCGTCCAGCCAGCCTGTTGAAGCAGTTTTGCTGTGGCGGAAATTCATATCCGGTGAATACGCCATTGTGGGGGCTGTAACGCTGTACATCTCGGTAAACTTGTTTTCGCCTGACATATAGAGCGAATCAGCAAAACTTACCGTATCATCAGGCGTTCCGATAGCGCTGATGTGTGCAGACTTGTTTGGCGCAGTGTAAGAGCCCGGCGTGTTGCCCACATAAGATATATTGTAGCCGTACCCACCGTTGCCTTTGTTGTAAATATCTGTATCATCAAGCACTTGCGCCAGTTCCGGGCACTCTTTGCTTTGAGCGCTTTCGCCCATATACGGCATAATGCCGCCCTCGGGCTCCATCTTGCCGTTCCGGTTGACGCCGCACCACGTTTCCTGCCAATTGGCATCGCGGTATGCCGGGACATAAAATCCGCCGTTGTCATCAGTATAAAGAGCCAATGCCAGATTCAGCTGCCGGACATTGCTGCGGCACGATGATGCACGCGCGGAACCGCGAGCACTGGAAAGTGCCGGCAGCAGCATCGAGGCAAGAATAGCAATAATGGCAATAACCACCAGCAGTTCAATCAGCGTGAATTGGTATGTTTTTTCAGGCATTAACTCTTAATCCTTAAAATAAAATCACTATTCCCGGTCAAAAAAATCGTTGCCGTCGGATTTTTTTCCGAACCAGCCGATGTTGTATTTATCATAATCAGCGTTATATCCGTAACCGAAATTTTCGCTGGTAACGTGTCCGTCCAGCCAGCAGATAACTGCCTGTTTCTGATGCCGGAAGTGTATATCTGGTGATGATGCACCCCAACCGCCATCCGGAGGGGTTATGCTGTAGCACTCGGTAAGAGTATTCTTGCCGCTCTGCAGCAAGATGGAATCGCCGAATGTTGCAGTTGCAGAGGGGTCGGCAACGCCCCCCATAGTTACCGGACGGTCCGGCAGCGACCAGTTGCCGAAGGTGTTGCCCACATAATAGACATTATATCCGTAACCGCCGTTGCCTTTGTTGAAGGTATCGGATTCATCGAGTGCTTCCGCCAGTTCCGGACACTCTTTGATAGCAGCCTGTTCGGGCATATAATCCATAATTCCGCCGTTGGGAGCAAATTTTTTGCCATCCCACGAACCGCACCACATATGCTGATAATCATTTATATACCCGGGAGAACAATAACCATTGTTACTGTCTGCATAAAGATGCAGTGCCATACTTAATTGCCGGATGTTGCTGCGGCAATTACCGGTTTTTGCCGTAGCGCGTGCACTGGAAAGTGCCGGCAGCAGCATCGAGGCAAGAATAGCAATAATGGCAATAACCACCAGCAGTTCAATCAGCGTAAACGCTGATTGAGTGAAGATAGAAAAGCGTGAATCGCGCCCTGACGGGCGTAAGGAGGTGCAGCCTTTTAAGTTTGAAAAACAGTTCTGTTGTGCAGTAGTAACCAGCAGTTCGATAAGGGTGAAAACAGACTTCCGGCACCGGCTATGCGTGCCCCGACTGACTTTGTGCAAAGTCGCCATTGTGGATTTTTCCTTTTGTGTTGCGCGCACAATTGTATCCGGCAGGGATCCGACTCGCTGTTTTACAGCACACGGTTGCGCGACAGTTCCCGATTCTCACGGGAATTCACCTGTACTCCGGATAAAAATAAATTTCAACGCTCCCGGCTTGCCGGCGTAAGCGTTCTGTATTTTAATATACATCCCGTCGGTGGTTAAGTCAAGAATTCAGGATTGTAAAATTGCATATAATTTTCGTGCAGAGCTATATCGCGCAAGCGTTTTCCGTCATAAATGACCTCAATATAATCAAAGCGTTTGGCGATTTTCTGCGGTATATTGTGTTGTCGGCAGTAGGTGGCTGCACCGCGCCGGATACGCTTTTTCTGGCTGTCGCTTAAATTGGCTCCCGGCAGGTAATTATCCAGTTTACGGCGCGTTTTTACTTCCACGAAAATGACCGTTTCGCCGTCAACAGCCACTATATCCAATTCCCCGGCGCCATCGTGCTCATTGCTGTTGCGCCAATTGCGTGCCAGAATTGTACAATTGCGCTTGCGCAGAAGTTTTACTGCCAGAGATTCGCCACGGGCGCCGATTTCAAGATGGCGTGAGCGCGCCTTTAATATATTCATACGCCGGAAGATTCCAGTTCACGCACTGCCGAAAGCGCCGCCAGAGTTGCCGCTGCATCGTGGACCCGCAAAAGTGCCACATCCTGTTCTGCTAATTTTATTGCCATCGCCAGTGAGCCTGCTATGCGTTTTTCCAGCGTATCCGGTTCCTGCTTAAGCATACTTTTCCGCGATACGCCCCAACAGAACGGCAATGAAAAACTCTTTTCCAGCCAACCGGCACGCCGCAGCAATGCGTAATTGGCACTGCGGCTTTTGCCGAAACCGATCCCGGCATCCAGCATTATTTTTTCGCGGCGGATACCGGATTTGAGCGCGTTATTCAATATGTTCTGCAAAGAACTTTTAACCGTGTCAACCGTGTCATAATCAAGATAATTGCCCGGAGTCTGCATAAATTCCGGTACTGTCGTGGAGTGGGTCAAGATCGCGCCTGCCTGGAATCCGGCGATCACCCTCGGCAGGGTCGAATCAAATTCAAGTCCGCTTACATCGTTGATGATCTGCGCGCCGTTTTCCAATGCTTTGGCGGCGGTGGCGGCGTGGCGCGTATCAATACTTATCACAACATCGGAACGCCGGTCAAGAATACCCTTTAAAACCGGCTCTATACGGCTCCACTCTTCAGCTGGATCGACCTCTTTTGCTCCGGGGCGGGTGGATTCTCCGCCCAGATCAATTATATCGGCACCTTCATCGAGCAGCTGCAACGCAAATGCCACCCTTTCGCTGCTTTCCACGGCACCTTTGCCGTCGGAAAAACTGTCCGGGGTGGCATTTACTATTCCGGCAATAAGCGGCCGTTTTTCTTCGCGCGCATTCAACAGCGCTGCCCAGGAAAAATCCGCCGCTTCTGCCATATTTTACGCTTCAGTTGTAGTGGGATTTTCATCCGTCACTTCGGCGGATTGTTCCGTCACTTCAGCATTATTTGAACTTGTTTCAGCATTTGCGGCAGCCGTCACTGTTCCGTCACTTGCTTCGGAATCGCTCTTTTCATCAGCCTTGACTTCGATCAGCGCAACTGCGCCTGTAATGCGGTCGCCTTCGTTGAGATTCATAATCTTGACCCCTTTGGAGGCGCGGCCGACGGTGCGGATCTCATCCAGCGGTATGCGGGTAAGCTGACCGCGTTCGGTGGTGATCAGAAGTTCATCGCCGGGCTGAATCTGAATGGTGTTGACCACCAATTCATCTTCGCGCAATTTGATGCTGACCACACCTTTGGCGCCGCGGCGGGTCTTGCGGTAGGTCGATACCTGCGAGCGTTTGCCCATACCGCCGTCAGAAACCACCAGCACCTGCGGAGCCGTGCTGTTGGCAATGATTTCGCCGTCATCGGCATCACTTTCATTTTCAACGATTTCAGCATCATCTTCCACAACTTCGCTGTCATCATCCAGCTGTTCGCGGACAACGGTCATTGCCACCAGATAATCGCCTTCGATCTTGAAACGCATACCCGTCACACCGCGGGCGGTTCTGCCCATCGGTCGGAGTTCTTCATCGCTCAAAGTAAAGCGGCACGCCATACCGTGGGCGGTGGAAAGCAGCACTTCGTTGCCGTTTTCGCAAATCGCGGCACTGATCAGGTCATCATCTTCTTCGATTACCAATGCTCTCAAACCTACGCGGCGCAGATTCTTGAAGAGAGTCAGCGGCATCTTTTTGATGAAACCGCGGCGGGTGCACATAAGCATAAACTTGCTTTCTTCGTTCAGCTCTTCGGGCTTTACGGTCAGCATTGTGCGGATCTTTTCGCCGGGTTCGATCTTGATCATATTCACGATGGCTTTGCCGTTGGAACTGCGCGACGCTTCAGGTATTTCGTACACATTCAGCCAATGCATAAAACCGCGGTCGGTAAAGAAGAAAATCAAATCGTGGCTGTCGGCATTAAAGAGGTGTTCCACATAATCTTCATCTTTGGTCTTCATTGCAATAATGCCTTTGCCGCCGCGGTGCTGGGTCTGATAAGTTGCCGCCGGCACACGTTTGATGTAACCGGTGTTGGAAACGGTTATTACGCAGCTGTGGCGTTCAATGAGGTCGGCAATATTGAGATCGCCGTCAGCGGTGGTGATTTCAGTACGGCGCGGATCGGCGTATTTATCGCGCACTTCGATAAGATCGGCGCGGATCACGCCCAGACGCATTTCGCGGCTGGCCAGCAGATCGTTGTAATACTGTATGTTCTTGCAGAGTTCGGCAAATTCAGCATCGAGTTCTTCACGCGCCAGACCGGTCAGCTGATGCAGACGCATTTCCAGGATCGCCGCCGCCTGCAGTTCGGAAAAGCCGAACTTGCTCTGCAGTGCTTCTGCCGCATCATTTTTGGTCTTGCTTTCGCGGATGGTGTTGACTACTTCGTCGATAATATCCAGCGCCTTGAGGAACCCTTCAACGATGTGAGCACGAGCCTGCGCTTTGGCAAGATCGAATTTGGTTTTGCGGATAAGCACTTCCATACGGTGATCGAGATATGCCTGCAATACCTGTGCCAGATTCATTACGCGCGGACGGTTGTGATCCACCACCAGCATTGTGCAGGGGAAGGTGGTTTCCAACTGGGTGTGTGCATAGAGCTGATTGAGTATCACGCTGCCCATCGCACCGCGCTTGACATCGATAACGATCCGCACCCCGGCATCCAGACTGGTTTCATCGCGGATGCCGGTAATACCCTGGATGCGCTTTTCCAATACCAGATTGGCAATGGATTCCACGAGGGTGGCTTTATTTACTGCATAGGGTATTTCGGTAATAACGATCTGTTCCTTGCCGTTATCCTCCACAACTTCGGCGCGGGCGCGCATCTTGATCGAGCCGCGGCCGGTCAGATAGAACTGACGGATCGAGCTTATTCCGCGGATGATCGCTCCGGTGGGGAAGTCCGGCCCCGGCAGATGCCGCATAAGTTCTTCCACCGAAGCCTGCGGATTGTCAAGCAGTGCCACTGTGGCATTGATAACTTCAGCCAGGTTGTGTGTCGGTATGCTTGTAGCCATACCCACCCCGATACCGGTGGTGCCGTTGACCAGCAGCTGCGGGAAACGCGCCGGCAGAACCGAAGGCTCCATACCCGACTCGTCAAAGGTCGGCATCATATCAACGGTATCTTTTTCCAGATCCACGAGCATCTCTTCTGCAAGGCGTTCCAGGCGGCACTCGGTATAACGGTAGGCAGCCGCCGGGTCGCCGTCGATACTCCCGAAGTTCCCGTGACCGTCCACCATAGTTGCGCGCAGCGAAAATGGCTGGGCAAGGCGCACCATTGCATCGTACACTGAACTGTCGCCGTGCGGGTGGTAGTTACCGATAACTTCACCGACCACCTTGGCGCTTTTGGTATAACTGTGCGACTTGGTCAGACCGAGTTTTTTCATTGCGTAAAGAATTCGCCGGTTCACCGGCTTGAGCCCGTCGCGCACATCCGGAATGGCGCGGCCGACGTTGACACTCAAAGAATACTGCAGATACGCAGTATGCATAATGTCTTCAATGTTTATTGGAAAATCGTGATTTTCAAGTTCACTCATAAACCCACCGTTGAATGTTAAAAATGTTGACTTTTCACCTATAAATTTATACATTGGAAATATACACCCAAAACTGCTTTTTCTCAAATAAAAAAGCTCTTTCCGGAATAAAAATACGCCATTTTTTTTGCATTTTTTCCACCGCTTGCCGCCACCGGGGTTTTTATTGATAAATCAATAAAAAAAATCCGGCGGAAATCAGTAAAATTTCCGTCGGAGATGCTGCAAAAAATTTATGTTTTTCAGCGCAGTTTCAATGTGCCGAGCGCCATTAATGCAAAGATTCCGGCAAGGATCCAGAAGCGTACCACGATCTGCGTTTCCGTCCAGCCGAGTTTTTCAAAGTGGTGGTGTATGGGCGTACACAAAAACACCCGCTTGCCGGTGAGCCGGAAGACCGGCACCTGGATCATAACCGACACGATTTCCATAACGAATACCCCGCCGACTAAAAAGAGCAGAAATTCCTGCCGCACGATCACTGACAGCAGCCCGATGATCCCGCCCAGAGCCAGACTGCCGGTATCACCCATAAACATCGTTGCCGGGTGGCAGTTGTGCCACAGAAAGCCGATGCACGCACCGATGACCGCCGCGGCAAAAACCACCGCTTCGCTGGCGCCGGGGATAAATGGTATGAGCAGATATTCTGCAAAGACCCGGTGTCCGCAGAGATACGCTATAACTGCGTAGGCAATGGTTGCAAAGATCATACACCCCGTGGAAAGGCCGTCTTTGCCGTCGGTAAGGTTCACTGCATTGCTTGCTCCCATAATTGCGGCAATGGCAAAAATCGATACCCACACACCCGTTGCCACCGGAGCGTTGAAAAACGGCATATAAAGCTGTTTCATATAGGGCGTGAATTCGGGTATGTAATAAAGCCACACCACTGCGGCAAGTGCCACCAGGAACTGTCCCAGCAGTTTGACTTTGCCGGGGATCCCGTCGCGCCGCCGGTAGGCTACTTTGGCAAAGTCGTCGGCAAAACCGAGCAGCCCCAGCAGCACAGTGGAACCCACCAGTATCCAGGTGAGTTCCAGCGGTTTCATCCACAGTATTGAGGATACGGCAATGCCGAAAATTATCAGCACCCCGCCCATACTGGGGGTTTTATCTTTCTGTGCGTTGACAAACTCCGCAACTTCCGCAATGCCGCCGTAACGGCTGGGGGCGGTGGCGCGGAATTTTTTCAGCATACGCACTGTGGCGGGCCCCAATAGTATCACGATCAGGAACGCCAGCAGTCCCGCGCCGCCGGCACGGAAACTTACATAGTTGAAAAGCCGCATAAATCCCCAGTCCGGGTTGTTGCTCAAAAGTGAAAGATAATAAAACATCCGATTGCCTTTATATTGAAATTAGTTGAAAAGTTAAAAATATATCCGGTTACAGCATTTGCCGTTTTTTTACAGTTCTGTGATCTGTTTTCCGTCCAGCGGGCTCCATTCCAGTTGAGTGTAAAATTCTTTGATTGCCGCTGTAATAGTGGAGTGTTCGCGCGTAACTGTCAAACGCGCGGGCAGGGGCAGAAAACCGTTTGATACTTTATCCGGAGATGTTGCCCGGTATTGAGCGCTGGCGCGGTAGGGGGCGGTCAGCGGTCTGATGGCAAAATTTGCGGGATCTGCAAGATATTTCTGTGCGGCAAGCATAGCTGCTGCTTCGATATTTTCAAGTATCTGCTTACGCGGATAATGCAGTGCGGAACTTTCCCTGTCCAAGAGATTTGCAGCCGGGCATTCCGCACCCTGCGGAGCATTGAATCCCTCTTTTACCGCTACGGTAATGATATTGGGTATAAACTCCTGCGCTTCCTGTGCCAGCGCTTTATCGCCTACAGCCAGAATGGTCGGAATATTTATTTCATCATAAGCGTATGCCAGCTGTCCGAATTCACCGACTTCCACATCATTGAGTTTGAAATATACCGCTTCTTCGGTCTGGGTATGTGCCAGATGGGCATTGGCGCTGCCCGCCATTGCGTGCTGTCCCAAAATTGCCAGAGCGTCCACGGAATCATATATGATCGGATAATCCTGTCCCCCGCGTATCAGTGCTGCACGCAAATCGAGCATTTCGCCGCGTATGGAGCCGCCGGAACCGTGCCCATCGGCAATTATCACTTCGCTTGCGCCGCCGCGGAAAAAGCCTTCCACTGCGGCGTTGACTTCTTCGGTCAGAAAACGGCATCCGGCTTCGTTGCGCCGCCCTTCCGGCACGCACCAATCCCGGAAGTTGAGTACTCCGTTGACGCCTTCCAAATCTGTAATCACAAGCACGCGCATAATAAAATCAGTTCCTTACCACAGCAATTCATCCTGATCCGGAGATTCAGGTACTTTATACGGTTCGACTGCGCCGGCGTTGAAATCGAGTTTAAGTTTTTCTATGACAAAACGTACCAGATTGGGGATCGGCAGAGTCGTGACTATGGAAAGAACAATAACTGCATTGAAAAAGTCATCCGAAAGCATCCCCAGATCTTTACCTATTGCAGCTGCCGCCAGCGTTGCCGAAAGCTGCGGAACGGTCATCAAACCGGCGCAGAGACATTTGCCGGAATCGTAGCCTGAAAAACGCATTGCCAGAAAACCGGAAAGTACTTTGCTGCCGACCAGACCGATGATTGTCCAGACAATGATAGTGAGATTATTCATCGATTTGAAGAGCAATGTAAAGTCGGTTTTCATACCTATGGAAATAAACAGAAACGGTATCAACAAGCCGTAGCCGATGCCTTCAAGTTTGGCAAAAAGCGCGCCGCCGGCACCGACACTTTTGATGATTTTGGATAACCCGAGACCCGCAATGAATGCGCCAACCACCAGGTTGATTCCCAGAAATTCGCCCAGCAGCACGGTCAGCATTATCATAAAAAGGAATACGGTTACCAGAGTATCTTCGTCGTGACCGAGCGACCTGATCATTTTCCCGCCGATGCGGTTTACCCCGTAGCAGGAAATACCCATATAAAGTAGGGCAATAATCAGAAACACCGGTACGAACCAATGCCCGAAAAACGACGGATCGATATAGTCAAAGAGCGAAAGGCTTTTTATGGCATTGGCGCCGTTGAAACTCGATTGACGCTTGAGCTGTACACTTACTGCCAGCAGTATGATACTGCCGATGTCAGTTATAACTGTGGAAATAAGTACTGCCGCACCAAAACGGGTTTTGGAAAGTTTGAGTTCGCGGATGACCGGAAAAACAATCCCCACCGAGTGGGAGGCAAACAAACTGGCGTACAGCAGCTGCCCCGGCAGATCATCAGGTACAAAATTAAAGTACACAAGAAAACCCGCCACTGCCGGCATCAGAAAGGTCAGTACGCTCAACCAGATGGTCGGTTTGCGGACTGTTTTTATGAGTTTGAAGTCTGCCTCCAAACCTGCTAATGTCATCAGAAAGACCAACCCCAGCGAGCCGAGCGAATTGACCATTGTCAATGAATGGGTACGGATAACTTCCGGGTCAACTCCCAGAAAGTTCAGGTGGTTTGCCAGAAAGTTGAGCAGCCCCAATCCGTTGGGGCCGATTATCATACCGATAACCAGCAAAACGATCACTCCGGGTACCTTGAATTGGCGGAAAAAAAGCGGAATAAGGGCAATGATCGCCCAGAATGTCATAAAAATAATCAAAAATGCTTCGGTACTCATAACTGTTTAAAACCTTTCAAATCACCTCTCTGTAAAAGCAATTTACATCCGGTTTCCGGTTTTCGCAACTGCAAAAATAACTTTTTCAGCAAAAAAGTGGTTCGCAGAGGAGGTTAGACAGCTGCAGCCGGTTACGCACTGCTGCCATCTTACAGGCGCATAAGATGGTTTGTAAAAATCCGTAAAAACAGCACAGCTCCGTAATATACCGGTATTTGCGGAGCTGTGGCAAAGCAATAACAAGATGCTGATCGATCCCCGGAGGGTATTTATATTTATATTTTTATTTTCAGCGAACTGCCTGCTTGAGAATTTTGGCTATATCTGTATTGTCTATAAAGCCGGAAAAGAGCGGAGCGTTCACGCCGTAAGCCGATGTGATCACCGGCAGTGCAGTATGGCTGTGAGTTGTCCAGCCGACACCAATTTTGCGGTTGAAAATCGGTATTGCCGCCCAGACCAGCGGATTGTAACGCTGAAGTTTGCCGTCCTTATACTGCTGCTTGAAGGCCTCCTTCAGCTCTTCAGCCTCGGCAGCGGTGAGCTTAATGGCGTTTTCCGGAATATTTTTGCTGTCAGCAAAATAAAAGTTGAAGTATTCTGCCAGCAGCGGCTTGATATCATTGAATTGCAAATCGTTTCTGGAACCGAGAAATTCGCGTACTTTGGCGACCATCACATCAATGGAGTATTTCTGCAATTTAAGTTTTGCAAAATCCGGATTGTAACCGGAACCGCTTCTGCCGAGTGTCAGACCGCCGGTTTCGTGGTCGCCGGTAACTACAATAAGCGTGTCGGCAGGATGTTTGCGGGCAAATTCAAGCGCAACTTTTACTGCATTGTCAAGATCAACAGCTTCGCGCGCGGCAGTGGCACCGTCATTGTTATGGCAGGCTACATCGATCTTTCCGCCTTCCGCCATAATAAAGAATCCTTTTCCGTTATCCAGCAGTTTGATCGCCTGGCTGACAAATTCTTCCAGACGCATATCATCTGCGTTGCGGTCAATGGCAAACGGCAGATAACTGCCCTTGACCGGAGCGGCAAAAAATTTGCCGGATTTGGCTTCAAACGCCTCGATATCGCGCCGGTTATGCGCTACTTTATACCCTTTTTGAGCAAACAGAGTAAAAACATCACCCCGGTAGAGTTTATGTTTTTTGTCATCGTAATTGAGCAAGCCGCCGCCGCCGAAGTAATCAAAATCGGTGTTCAGCAGATCCAGCGCAATGGCATAATTGTTTTTGCGGTGCGGCTGATTGGCGCAAAACGCCGCCGGAGTGGCGTGATTGATGGGCATAGTGGAGATGATCCCCACTTTGCGTCCGGCAGCTTTTGCCACCTTGGCAACCGACTGCTGTTTGCGTTTAAGCGTTTTATCCAGCCCGAGAGCACGGTTTACGGTCTTTTCGCCACAGGCAATAGCGGTTCCGCTGGCAGCCGAGTCAGTAATATAATCCGATGCCGAACTGGTGGTGGTTACAGCCTGAAAGGGCATTGAATTGATAAACAAACCCTGGTTGGCGGTCTTGCGGCTGTATTCTTCTGCCAACATCCGCTGGGGCAGACTCATACCGTCACCGATAAACAAAAATACGTACTTTACCGGCTTGATTTCAACGGCATTTGACAGCACTGTCAAAGTGATTGTCAGCACTGCTGTCAGAAAAAGCTTTACTCTTTTCATACAAATTCCTTTCTATTGTTGAGTTTGCTGTAAATATATACGGAAAAAATAAAAAATCAAATCCATAAAAAATGAAAAACCGTTAACTTTTTTAAGAATCATAACACTTTTTTAAGAATCATAACATTTTTTCATTTGTCAGAAAAGGAGGAAGCTGTTTACGGAAAAATTACTGCAAGGCTTTTGCCGTTGTTATGGCTTGTTATTGTCCTGAATTTTGTGAAGAATCAAAGTACAGTGGCACATCACGGGCAATCTCGTGCCTTACTGCTGCTTAAAATATATCTCAAGACAAAAAAGAGCCGTTGCATACCTGATTTAAGGTTTTGCAACAGCTCCTTTTTGAGTCATTCGCCTTAACGGTGACGACGCTGCTTTTCTCTGCGTTTGATTTCGCTGGGCTTTTCATAGTGCCGGCGGTTGCGCAGATCTTTGAGCGTACCTTCTTTATCGAGCTTTTTCTTCAAGCGGCGAAGAGCGCGCTCGATCGGTTCGCCTTTCTTTACGCGAATCTCGGTGTCCATAATTTTCACCCCCTTTCAAACACAGTTAACGGGTTTTTGCTTTATTATATAACCACGCTTTTGCAAGCGCCAAAATCTTTATTCCGTGGAATAACCACTCTCGTCTGCCAGAAGCGTACGCAATTTTACCAATGCCTGATTCTGGATCTGGCGCACCCGCTCACGGGTCCTGCCGATCGCCTGACTCACTTCTTCAAGCGTTCTGGCGCGGTAACCATCCAGGCCGAAACGCATCTTCAATATCAACCGTTCGCGGTCTTCCAGCTCGTTGAGCAGCGTCAGCAATCTGCCGACCGACTCCA
Organism: Victivallaceae bacterium; assembly: GCA_045587205.1. GTDB lineage: Bacteria > Verrucomicrobiota > Lentisphaeria > Victivallales > Victivallaceae > SIG78. The sequence continues at coordinate 13,533 of JAZNBV010000008.1, read as the reverse complement.
CATCGCCCAATATCTGATCCGGAGTCATTGCCCGGCGGTCGGGAATAATATCCTGAAACTCGCCTTCTTCTCCCTGCTGGATGGGATCGTGCAGCGAAAATGTACGCAAATCCGCCAAACGCAGTCCCGCTACTGTGCGCTCGCTGAAATCAAGATGTTCAGCTATTTCACTGTCAGTAGGTTCGCGTCCCAGCTCTTCGGTCAACTTCATACGCACCGATTTGATCTTGTTGATCTTGCCGGCACTCTGCACCGGAATACGGATCGTCCGGCTCTGATTGGCAAGCGCACGGCGCATCGACTGTTTGATCCACCACGCAGCGTAAGAACTGAACTTGGCACCTTTCACCGGGTCAAATTTTTCCACTGCGCGCATCAAACCGATATTGCCTTCGCTGATCAGATCCAACAGCGGCAGTCCCAGACCTTTGAAGTCGTGGGCAATTTTTACCACCAGACGCAAATTCGCTTTGATCAGGGTCGAACGCGCTTCATCGTGAGTGGCATCGGTTCCGCAGTGGATAGCTTCGGCAAGCTGGGCTTCTTCGCTTTTGCTCACCAGCGAAATCTGCCCGATCTCACCCATATAAACTTTCATCGTGTCGTTTTTGCTCACTCCGGAGATCTTGGATTCCAGAGCTGTGCGGCGGGCATTGTCCTTTTCCTGTTTGGTCTGCGGACGACCCTCGAGGGACCTGGCGCGGCGCGGACGCACTGCAGCCGCGTCATTTTCTCCGCCTTCAGCTTTGCGGCGGCGCACGATTCTGACTTTGCCGTCCCCGGCAACTGCCGCGCGTTCAGCTCTGCGGCGGCGGACTACCCGGGGAGCCGGAACTTCTTCTGCCGGAACCTCTGCAGTCACTTCAACGGTTTCCGCTGCCGGAACCTCCTGAACAACTGCAGCTTCTGCCGGAGCCGTCTTCTTTTTTCGCGTGCTTTTCTTTGGGGCCGGGGCAGTAGTCTCCTCTGCCGGAACTGCTGCTTCTGCTGCCTCTTCGGCAATAACAGATTTTTCGAGCACAACAGTATCTTCCGCCGGCACCGGAGCTGCTTTCGTTTTCCGCGGACTTCTTTTCTTGACCGGAACAGTAGTTTCCTCTGCCGGAGTCAAGACTTCTGCTGTTGCAACTGCATCAACTTTTTTACTTTTTTTCGCACTGCTTGCCATTAATTTGCCTGTCTTTCCCGCTGGCAACTGTTAAAAACAGCTCCAATAACGGATTGCATTCACAATATTTGACAAAAAAAATCAAAATACGCACCCCCGGGAATTGCCAAATTTTCTGCGTGCGGTATATTTATTATAGAACATTGCTATTTTAATGTTCCTGGCTTGCAGCTCTGCTGCCGGCCGCCGAAAAAACGGTTGCGCTATCCCGTAAAGCGACAATACACTAACTTAACTTATCTAATATAATAAAAAAAAATAAAATGTCAAGGGCTGTTATTGAAAAAATTAAGAAAAATTTGCTTTTCCGGCAATTTTTTTCTGAAAACACTCATCCACGGGTGATTTCTGCGGTCGATGAGAGTGTGGCTGCGGCGGTTCTTCTGTCTGGAATCAGGCGTGCTGTGGATCTGCAGCACCCGGTACTGATCGTGACACCCCAGCTTGACAGTGCTGAAGAACTTTTCCGGCAGCTGACAATGTGGAAACAGGTCTTCAATCTTACCTGGCGCGTTGAACTGCTTAACGAGGTACAGCGCGGCAGATTTTATATTGCCGGCTCCGAAGCGGGGCGTGCCCGGGTGCTTACCCTTACCGCACACGAACAACTGGATGTGGTCATTGCTCCGCTGGGGAGTCTGCTTTCGCCTGCGCCGTCGCCGGATAAACTGGTGGATTCGGAGATCATTCTTAAAGTTGGAGATACTGTTTCTTTCACCGGACTGCTGGAACAGCTACTCAAGCTGGACTACGATGATGAGTATGAGGTTTCCAGTCCCGGTGAATTTTCACGCCGCGGTGGAATCATTGATATATTCAGTTCTGATGCTGAACTGCCTGCCAGAATTGAGTTTTTCGGCGATGAGATCGATTCCATACGGTTGTTTGATCCTGCCAATCAGCGTTCTCTGCCCGGCAAGGTGGACTTTTACCGCGTTATCAACCGCTGTACAGTTCAGACTCTGACAAATGAAGATGGCACTGCTCTGGAAGATACGGTGCCGGCAATGGATTATTTTGCCGGCGGAAAATTTGAAATTTTTGAGCTTTTCTGCAGTGATTACAGCGGATATTTTCGGCAGTTTGCCGAGCCGGGCAGTGAAGAACTTTACAAACGTTTTGCCCAAAAAAACAGTTGCGGAGAGATTTTGAAAATTTTCAGCAGCAGCGCACCTGCTCCGGAAAATGCTTTGCCAGCTGAACTTTATCCGGCTACCGCGCATCTGCTTGCTGCTCTGCCCGATGAAGCTGCCGACCGCGGGCGGGAATTGCTGACCAGTCAGTGGCAGCAGCAATTGCGGCAGTGGAGCGACTGCAACTATTATATAGTATTAGCCGGCAGCAGCGCCGAAAGTCCCGGACGGATGCGCGAATATCTTGCCGCCAACAATCTGCAGGATTTGGATTGTGCCGCTGTGGTAATGGATGTGCCGGGGGGATTTCTGGACTTTGCCGGGGGCTGTGTAGTAATTACGGAAAATGAACTTTTTGCAGGGATGCGGGCTGCAAAGCGGCATCTTAAAAATAACACTGAAACTCCGGAAAATGCCGCCGCGCAGGAGCTGAAACTGGAAAATGCCGTGATTGCCGATCTGGAAAGCGGTTGTCACGCTGTACACGCCGCCCACGGTATAGCGCTCTATAAAGGTTTGAAACTGGAAGAAAACAGCGACGGCAGTATGCGCGAAGTAATGGTTCTTGAATATGCCGACAACGCCATACTGCAAGTACCGGTGCATCAGGCCGCCAGTGTCAGCTGTTATATCGGCGGCGGGCGCGGTTCGCGTGTAAAACTGCACCGGCTGGGCGGGGCAAAGTGGGCAAAAGATAAAGAGTTGACTACCGAAGCAGTGCACCAGTATGCTGCGGAAATGCTCCGTTTGCAGGCGGTGCGTTCCGCTTCAGACGGTTTGCCGATAAAGAGCAGTTCGCTTGCTGCGCAGGAGTTTGCCGCCCGGTTCAAATTTACCGAAACCGCCGACCAGCTGCGGAGCATTGCTGAAATCGAAGCCGATCTGGAATCCGGCAAACCAATGGACCGCCTTTTGTGCGGCGATGTAGGATACGGCAAGACCGAAATAGCTATGCGTGCGGCATTCAAGATGGTTGAAGCCGGATATCAGGTGGCAATGATCGTACCGACTACGGTGCTGGCGCAACAGCATTATGAAAGTTTTGTCGAGCGCTTTACAACTTATCCATATACGATCGAAGTGCTTTCGCGGTTCCGGAGTGTTGCCGAACAGCAGTTCGTGGTCAGCCGTCTGGCGTCCGGCGGGGTGGATATAGTTATCGGTACGCACCGGCTGGCATCGGCGGATATTGTGTTCAAAAATCTGGGACTGGTGATAATTGATGAAGAACAGCGTTTCGGGGTCAAGGTCAAAGAACAGCTTCTGCGGATGCGTGCCGATGTAAATGTATTGGCTATGTCGGCTACACCCATACCGCGTACGCTTTATCTTTCGATGGCCGGTGCCCGGCAGTTGAGTACGATTATGACTGCTCCCGTAGCGCGTCTGCCGGTCAAGACAATTGTTATGCGCGAAGATGATCAATTGCTTGTACAGGCAATAAAAAGCGAAATTTCCCGTGGCGGACAGGTCTATTTTCTGCACAACCGCGTGCGGACGATCAAAGACCGGCACAAAAAACTTTCTGCAATGCTCCCTGATGTGACAATGAGTGTGGCACACGGGCAGATGCCTGAAGAGGAACTTGAAACTGTTATGCGTGATTTTGTCAGCGGCAGAACACAGGTGCTATTTTGCACTACCATTATTGAATCAGGGCTGGATATGCCCAATGCCAATACCATAATTATAGAGCGCGCCGACCGCTTCGGACTTGCCGAACTCTACCAGCTGCGGGGCAGAGTCGGGCGCTGGAAGCGTCAGGCATACGCATATTTAGTTATTCCGGAAAGCTGCTATATCACGCCGGACGGCCGCAAGCGCATTGCCGCCATCCGCCGCTGCACCCAGCTGGGGGCGGGTATGAAACTTGCTTTGCGCGACCTGGAGATCCGCGGTGCAGGAAATCTGCTCGGTGCAGAGCAGTCCGGACACATCAATGCAGTGGGTTTTGAACTCTACTGCCAACTGCTTCAGCAGGAAATAAATCTGCTCAAAGGCAATAAAGTGCGCGAATGGCTGCCGGATGTAGAAGTTAATATTGAATTTATCCGCTATGCCTGCAAAGGTTGTGCCGGAGTGCTTGCCGCCGGTATCCCGGTCGATTTTATTGAATCGGAACGCGCACGGCTGGAAGTGTTCCGGACTTTGAGCCGGTTTACTTCTGAAGCAGAGATAAAAGAATATCATCTGGAACTTGCCGACCGCTTCGGCAAACTGCCGGCGGAAGTGGAAAATCTGCTGACTCTGACAATGATCAAAATTTATGCGGCAAAAGCACATTTTACCAGCATAACAGTTATGGAAAACCGCGTTCTGCTGCGGAAACGCGCAGCTGATACATTCCGCGTAAACGGCAAGATACCGCATCTGGACGGCAACGCTCCACCGGACGTGCGCCTGAAAGAACTTTTACGCATAGTAAGGCTTGCCGGTTTGGAAAAATAATTGATGATGCGGTGTTTACCGCCGGCAGAGTTTTTCAGGCGTAAAAGCGTTTGCCGAAGAGGCGGCTGCCGATGCGGATGATCGTTGAATTGTTCTGCACTGCTTCTGCAAAGTCGCCGGTCATACCCATTGAGAGTTCGGGCAGGGTTATGGAAAAAGTTTTTTCCAATTCATCTCTTGCCTGACTCAAACGGGCAAATGCCGCACTCCATACAGCCGGATCATCGCTCAAAGGTGCCATAGTCATAAGTCCGCGCCAATCCAGATTGTCCGCATTGACCGCAGCCTGCGCCAGCTCGCGCAATTCAGTGTAATCCACACCTGATTTGGCGCTTTCTCCGGAATTTACTTCCAGTAATATCACCGGGCGTTTATTCAATTCTGCGGCGGCGCGGTCGAGTTTGTTGAGCAGTTTTACTGAATCCACAGAATGTATCCAGCTGGCGTACTGCACAGCTTTGGCGGCTTTGTTGCTCTGCAAATGGCCGATAAAGTGCCACTCTATATCGGAGGAAAGCGCTCCGGCTTTGAACATAAGTTCCTGAATCTTGTTTTCGCCGAACATTCGCACGCCGGCGGCATAGGCTTCCTGAACAGCCTCTATGGGAAAAGTTTTGCTGACGGCCAGAATTTTTACTGCATCCGCAGGGCGTTTGCACGCGGCAAGCACTTTCTGCAGATCAGCTTGCAAAAGTTGATATTCTTCAGCAAATGTACTCATCTGGCACCATCGTTTTTTTCTGCTTCTTTGCGGTAACGGATCAGGTTTTCTGCCGGTGCAACCACTTTGGTTCCCGGCGGCAGACTTTCAGTTACCCATACGTTGCCGCCGAGTACGGAGCCGGCACCGATGGTTACATCACCAAGCACGGTGGCGTTGGCGTAGATCGTGACATTATCTTCAATTGTCGGGTGGCGGCGCAGACCTTTTATCAGCATACCGCAGGAATCTTTGGGGAACGAAAGCGCGCCGAGCGTCACCCCCTGATAGAGCCGCACATTATTGCCGATATGAGCCGTTTCGCCGATCACGACCCCGGTACCGTGGTCAATGAAAAATCCGCGCCCGATCTCCGCACCCGGATTGATATCTATGCCGGTGATGCTGTGGGCGTATTCGGTCATCATACGCGGAATAAAAGGCACATCGTGCTTGTAAAGCACGTGCGCCATACGCTGTATTTCAATGGCTTTTACAGCCGGATAACTGATGATGATTTCATCCATACTGCGGGCGGCGGGGTCACCGGAATATGCCGCTTCGATGTCGCTGCGGGCAATGTCGCGCAGTTCGGGCAGGGTCTGCAGGAGCGCCATTACTGCTTCGCGGCTGCGTTCCTCGGTATGGCAGTTGTGCGATGAACCGCTTTTTTTGCACATATAGCAGAAACAGCGTACCGTAAGTTCGCAAAGTTCGCCGTAAACAGATTCAAGCAGTTTGGCAGCGCTGTAAGATATGGTATCGAGCCGGTAACGTTCTTCGCCGTCAAAGCCGGGAAAAAGAAGTTCTTCGAGTTTACCGGTGACTGACAATATTTCCCGGCGCCGCGGCAGATTGGCGCCTTCTTCAACATTTACACCGAAACCGTTGCTGTAACTGTCGCACAATGCAGCGGTCAATTCCGCAAGTTGGGATTTTTCCAGATAGAAATTGTTATTTTTATAAAGTTTTTTCATCGATATATCCCCAATGATTTTTATTCAACATTCTGGATCTGTTCCCGGATCTTTTCCAGTTCGCTTTTGAACCGCACTACAATTTCGGCAACCGGACCGGAACCGGCTTTATTGCCTAATGTGGTGATTTCGCGGAACATTTCCTGTACCAGAAAATCCATACTCCGGCCGCCGCCGGGAGTGCCGTTGAGGAAGTTGCGGAACTGTACAAAGTGGCTGGACAAGCGGGTCAATTCTTCGGTAACATCCGACTTATCCGCGTAATAGAGCATCTCTTTCAGGAAACGCTCATCATTGATATCCACCGGCAGATTGGAATTTGCAAGTTTATCCAGCAGGCGCTGTTTGATCTGCCCTTCGATCTCTGCAGTTGCCGGCAGCAGAGCAGAATGCATATTTTCCAGCAGGGCAAGGCGTTCTTCCAATTCATTTTTCAGTGCTTCGCCTTCTGTCCGGCGCATTGCATTGAGGGCATCAGCAGCCTTTTTCAATGCCTGAAAAGCCGCCTGTTTGAGGTCGTCGGAGATTGCTTCGGAACTTTCTTCAAAGACTCCGGGCATAGTCAGCACCTGGGCTATGGAAAGTTCGCCGTTGGCGTTGAATTCCCTGCCCAGCTCGCGTGCAGCTTCAATCAGGCTTTTTACCCGGTCGCGGTTGATTCCGGCAGCGGCGGTGCTGTTGATATTTCTGGCGGTCATCCGCACAGAAACCTGCCCGCGCGAGAGTTCGCTCTGCAAAAGTTTACGCAGTTCCACTTCCAGCGCAGCAATATCACGCGGCAGCGAAAAACGGATTTCCAACTGTTTGCGGTTTACAGTGCTGATTTCTGCACAGACACTGTAACCATTGATTTCGGCATTGCCGGAGCCGAATCCGGTCATACTTGCTATACTCATAGACAGTTACCTTTTGTTCCGAGTCATTCCCCGCCGCCATACGGTGCAATCAGCGGAGCAGTATCAAGCAGTGCTGCCCGGAAATTTTCTTCCGGATAAAGTCCGCTGAAATACATTCTGAAGCCTTCCAGTTTATCATTGACCGCCGTTCCGCCCCAGACTGAATAGATTTTTCTGCCGTTTTCAACAAGTTCCCACGCTAAAACATAGCGCGGCAATTTTCCGGCTTTTGCCAGAGCTTCCGGAGTTATTTTTGTATCCGGATTGCTGTCCAGCGGTATATTGCACTTCCATACTCCCGGCAGGGTAAAGCGGATATGATTGAGCGATGCTGCTGAAAGCAATCCATACTGCTGCTGGATCAATTCCGCTGCCGCTCTGCCCGCCAGCGTAAGATAGATCTGCTGCGGGTGCTTGAAATTTTTGCGGATCACCCGCACCGGGTGCCAGTCGATCATCCGCATACTGCCGGTACCGTAAACCATATATACATCGGGGTTGCCGGGGGTCATCCAGCACACGCAGATCTGCGCGGTGCCGGTAGAGTAATTACCGCTCAACTGCGATGCCAGCATAAACGGGCGGTTAAATTTGATATATTCCTGTTCCATAAGCGGTATCTCCGGCATTTCTTCCAGCAGGAATGCCCGGGCGCTCTGAACTGCCTGATCCTGATAATAACCGGCACTGGCGCATCCGTTGGTTATGATTGCACTCAACAGCATTACAGATAATGTTATAACAATTAAACGGATTTTTTTCATTTTTTTTTACCTTTATTTGAGCATTTTACTGTTTGAGTCATATACTGTATGCCACACGGCTTCGGCTGCGCGGCAGCTGGCTTTTTTGCGGGCAATACCATCATCGCCGAGCAATGTGCGTACTTCCTGCATATCACTCATCACGCGGCTGCGCTCTGAACCGCCGGGCAATATGCGTTCCATTGCCGGCGCCAGCAATGCGGGGACAACTTTGTGCTGGAAAAACTCTTCATAGACCCGTTTATTGGCAATGATATTGGGCATAACAAAAGAATTGCGGAAAAGTTTTACCAGCATAGCGGCAATTATCACCGATATCCAGTTGACTTTGTAGATGACCACCAACGGTAGCCCGGCAATGGCGGATTCCACTGTAACTGTGCCGGATGCCGCCAGACCGGTACCGGCAGCCTGCTGATAGTAGGCGGGTTTGCCGGTTTCCACCGGGATTTCCGGCAGATCGGGGTGATTGGAGCGGAATTTATCGATCAATTTCTGACATTGCAGAGCCACTTTTTCGCGCGGGGTGGTTACTACAAAACGCAGTCCGGGATCTTTTTTTATCAATTCCAGAACAGTTCCGAGCATCGGCTCAAGCAGCCGTTCTATTTCCATAGTGCGGCTGCCGGGCAGCAGGGCTACGAGCTTATCGTCGCGCACAATGGAGTTGTCGCGCCGGGCATCGACCATATCAAGCAGGGGGTGGCCTACAAATTCTGTATCCAGACCGCTGGAAGCGTAAACCTCCGGCTCAAAGGGAAAGATCACCAGCATCTTGCAGCAGAGTTTCGCCAGTTTGGGTATCCGCCGCTTGCCCCACACCCAGACGTGCGGACTTACATACCAGATCACCGGAATACCCAGTTTCTGCACCTGTCTGCCGAAAAGCATATTGAATGTGGGATAATCGATCAGGATCACTGCATCCGGGCGTTCTGCTTTTACTGTACGCACCAGTTTGCGGAAAATGCCGATAAAGGTGAAAATGTGTTTAAGTATCTCTACAAAACCCACCACACCCAGTTCCGTGGAATCGACTGTGCGTTTGACTCCGGCAGACTGCATAGCAGGGCCACCCATCCCGCCGATTTCCACATCTACGCCCTGCGCTGCGCCGCATTTGCGCAGATCTTCAGCCAGCGCCGCACCGTAAATATCGCCGGAGGCTTCACCGGCCATTATCCATATTTTCCGCATATATTACAACTTTCTGCTCAACGCAGGCCCAGGATGTCCTGCATATCGTAGATCTTGCCGGGAGAAGCATTGCTCAAAAAGCGTACCGCACGCAGAGCGCCTTTGACGAATGTGTCGCGGCTGGAGGCTTTGTGAGTGAGTTCTACGCGTTCGCCGCCGGTGGCAAAAACGACCGTGTGATCACCGACCACATCGCCGCCGCGCATCGAGTGCATACCGATTTCAGAAGGTGTACGCGCTCCGACAATGCCTTCACGGCCGTGACGGACAACTTCTTTGTAACTCTGATTCCGGGCGGCGGCAGCAATTTCACCCAACCGTTCAGCGGTACCGCTGGGGGCATCTTTTTTCTGATTGTGGTGCATTTCAATGATTTCGCAATCATAATCCGCCAGCAGGCCCGCTACAATATTGGTCAGGTGGAAAAGCAGATTAACTCCCACACTCATATTGGGGGCAAAAACGATCCGGCCGGTTTTGGCAAGTTCTTTCAATGCGTCTTTATCTGCATCAGGCAGCGCCGTGGTGCCGATGACCGCACTGCAGTTGGCGGCAACGCATTTTTTTGCAGCGTCCACCACACCGGAAGTGCTGAAGTTGATCACTGCATCGGAATTTTTCAGCGCTTCGTCAAGATTATCTGTGATCAATACGCCGGCGGCACCGACTCCGGCAACGGTTCCGGCATCGCTGCCCAGCAGCGGATTGCCCGCGATTTCCACGGCTCCGGAGAGCTGGAGATCGCTGCTTTCTACAATAGCTGTTACCAGGCGGCGCCCCATTCGGCCGGCGGCGCCGATTACGCAAACACGGATTTTCGACATTATTTATATTCCTTTTTTCAAGATTTTTTGTATGATTATTTACCCAGTCCGGGCAGTTTTTTGAGCAGTTTTACAGATTTATCAAGCGTATTGTTGATTGTTTTTCCGGTGGCATCGGCGGCTTTGCCCACGCCGTCGGCAATGCCGCTGCCGGCATCGGAGAGTGATTGACCGATCTTGTCAAAGTTGACCACTTTGCCGATTTCCAGAATGATCCTGCTCAAAACTTCGCTGATGGTACCGGCAATATCTTTGCCTTCGCCGACATTTTCCATTTCAATGGGGATCAGCGGAATGACCATTGAAGTGTGCGTAACGCCCGAAGAGATGGTCACTTTGGAGTCGCGCAATATGAGTTTGCGGATAACCACCTGCTTTTGGGCGGCTTTGTCATCAGTTTTCTTTTCGGCTTCCTTTTCGGCTTCCTTTTTGTCGGCGCCGGAGGCTTTTTCCACATTCTTGAGGATCACATCCAGATTGCTGCCTTTGCCGAAAGCATATTCCATATCGATAGCCACACCGGAAACTTCCACATAGTCAACAATGATCTTATCGCTCAAAAGAGACCCCATAGCCACATCGATATGCAGTTTGCCCAGTTTGATTGCCTGCGGATTGTGGAATCCTTCCGGATTGCCGACAGAGAAATCTTTGAGAATGACCAGACCGGCAAATGGGCGGATCGTAACATCCCGGATATCCACCTTGGTTCCGGTGAGCATACTGCCCACGGTGCGGGTGCCGGAGGCGGCAATGCGGTCGATCTGCCAGATCACCAGCAGGAGTATCACCACGATCACTGCCAGAACCCAGCCGATGATACTCAAGATTTTTTTGGTTTTGCTCTTTTTGGGCGCGGCGGGAGTTTCAACTTTTTCGACGTTTTCAACTTTGTTTTCGTTTTCAGCCATTTTTTAATCCCTTTCTTTATTTTTTACCGTAAATCATCCAATTCAACCAGTTGCGGCATTTTTTTGCCGTCCAGCCGTTTAAAACGGCAGGCTATGCCCCAGCCGTTGCCGGAGTTAGAAGAAAATGCACAGATAAAATCGTGTCTGCCCGGTTCCATATCCAGTTGCTTGGAAAACTCATCGATATTTACCGGATTGACCGTATATTCCCGTATGATTTCCTTTTTATCGCAATAAAGCGCAAACGGTGCATCGGCGCCGAACAATACCTGCAGCGACATCTTTTCCGGCACATCGATCTGGAAATAGAAGTAATAGACCCGGCTTTTGCGCAAATTTTCATCGGATCCGTCATAATTCGGGCAACGGAGGTACAGGTCGCTGGTCGTGGCGCAGCGAAAATTAAGATTTTCCATATCTTCAGGGTAATGCAGCGATTCCAGCGATTCGTCGCCGTAAATCGGTTTGCTCAACAGTGCCGAAAAGACAAAATCAGTTACGGCGTCATCTTTAGGAGAAAATGTCCGGTAAAAACAGGGCAGCGAACGGTTCGCGCTGTCAACAATATTGGCGTGCGGCTGACAGGATGCGCCGTATGCTACTGCCAGGTGATTGCGCAGCTTTGAAAGCGAGGTTTTGAAAATCACGATCGCCCGGCAGCCTTCCAAACGGCAATTGATGGCGTCGCTGTGATATTTGCCCTGCTTGTTCACCAGCGCAAAACCGGTGGGGTTGGCGCCGGATACGAGCGAACCGGTCACATTGTCAAAAGTAATGACCGCTTCGGTAAATTCTGGATAGCGGTATTTTTTGAGCGATATATTTTTTACGCAGATCTGCGGAGCGGTGCCGGAAACGCCTTTCAGATTCAGCATTGCTTCCGCCATTCGTTTACCCAGTGTATCGGCGGCATCGGCAGAGATGTGGATGGTATCCGCCAGCGGCAGGTCAATGGTCGGCACGCAAACAGTATTGGCAAGTTTCTGTCCCATTACGTACTGGTCGTTACGCACTTTCAGCCAGTTTTCCGACTGACGCTGACAATCCGGCGCGTTGATATAACTTGCCAGCTGGGCAAAAACGATCGGCAGTTCCGGATCTTTGCAATCTCTGCGCAGGGCATTGAACACTTTCCGGGTATCCCGGGCAAATGATGCCGTCTTGTCAGCGGTATTGGTGCTGTTGCAGCCCTGATACCACAAAACACCGGCAACTCTGCCGCCGAGATTCTGCAAGCGTTCATAAAGCGCTCCGTACAGCGACTTGCCTTTCAAACGCTTTTTAGACGGCGCCCACTGTTCCAGACTGGTTCCGCCGTGAGCGCAGGCAATCAGCCCCTGCGGTACGCCGGTGGTTTGAAACATCGTATTGCCGAACGCTCTGCCCGGACCGGCACCGCGGTCTTTGCGTGGAGGATTGGCGGGGGTGCCGCCGTGTACCGGAGCTGCCGCGCGGGTGGTGTCGTGCAAGGGATCTTTGGCAATGCCCCAGGTATTATCCATATAAAACCCGTGCACCATCGGCTCAACGGGCGTGGGCGAGGGACGGTACGCCGAGTCTGCCATATTTGACTGTCCCGCCAGCAGCCAGAGGTCGCCGACCAGAATATCTTTGAAAAGCGCTTTTTCCTTTGATCCGGCGATCTGCAGCTCTATTGTGTAGGGCCCCCCCGTCGGGATATTTTTGAGCATTGCGGAGAGTTTGCCTTTTTCTGCCGAACCAACTTCGATGCCGGAAAGTTCCGGCAATACAGTTTTATCCTGATGGACTGTCATCAGAACCTTGCCGGCGGCGCGGCATTTGCCGCTGACCGGGTGGCAGGAAACATTGCTTGCGGTACGCTGCAGAACCGCGCTGTTCATAAGGGTGTATTGCAAATCCATAAGAAATCCGTTTGTTATACAATAAGTTAAATATACTTTAATTTACATTAACCTGACGATATTACAAGATTTATAGCGGAATTTTTTAAAAATTTGCAATTTTTTATGTTACATAATTTGCATTTTTTAAAAAATGCTGTATCTTATATGCAACGACAACGATTTGTCTGTGTTGCGTCCCTATCGTCTAGAGGCCTAGGACACCGGGTTTTCATCCCGGCAACCAGGGTTCGAATCCCTGTGGGGATGCCATTTTTTTGTCCAAAATTCCGGCGGAAGTATGAGTTGCCGGGCGACTGCAAAGTTATTGAACAGACAAAAAGTTGATCTGCGTTGCGTCCCTATCGTCTAGAGGCCTAGGACACCGGGTTTTCATCCCGGCAACCAGGGTTCGAATCCCTGTGGGGATGCCATTTTTTTTGTCTTTTTTTTCCGTTCCCGGAGACCGATATTCCTGATTGCAACAAGCCGCATACGCGGGCAGTACGGTTGATGGCGGCTTGGGAAGTATTGAGAAGTATTGGGAAGTATTGGGAGGGTTTGGGAGGAAATATTGCCGCCTTTACTGTAAGCAATACGGTTTGATGTTGCAACACCGGTTTAAAGCGGCAAAGAAAACTCCCAAAATTTCC
>JAZNBV010000007.1:0-18402 GCA_045587205.1 Victivallaceae bacterium | reverse complement strand
GATGACTCTCTGGAAACTGCGCAGGGCCGTCTGAAGGTCTTCCACGAAAGCACCCAGCCGCTGATCGAATTCTATCGCGAAAGCGGTCTGCTGATGCCGATAACTGAACTTGACAAAGCAAAAATCTTCCAGACTTTGCTGGATGGTTTGAAATAATCTGCAATTGTAAGGCATATTTTTATGGCTGTTTTTCGGGATTATGTAATCCACACTCCGGATGAGATAGAAAAAATCCGTGTGGCAATGGCAATGACCGCCCGGGTGCGCGACCAGCTGGTCGATCTGGTGCGCCCGGGTATGAGTACATTGCAGATAGACCAGCTGGCGGGGGATTTGATCCGTGCCGCCGGCGGTACCAGCGGATTTCTGAATTATCACGGATTCCCCGGCAATATATGTATATCGCTCAATGACGAAGTGGTACACGGTATTGGTGTTGCCAACCGCATTGTGCAGGAAAGCGATATTGTCAGTGTGGATATCGGCGTATCATACAACGGCGCGGTTGGCGATACGGCTGTGACTTTCGGTTTCGGCGAACTGCCTGCCGATACAGCGCGGCTGCTGAAAGCTACCCGCGAAGCGTTGATGGCGGGGATTGCCGCAGCCAGAAAAGGCAACTATATACGGGATATCAGCCGTGCGGTGGAAAAACGTGCGCTGGCAGATCAACTGGGGATCGTACGGGAAATGGTTGGTCACGGAGTCGGCGTGCGTCTGCACGAGCCGCCGGATGTACCCAATTATGTAACGCCGGTCAAAGGTCCCCGGCTGGTGCCCGGTATGGTGCTTGCCATTGAACCGATGCTGAATCTGGGAACCAACCGGATCAAACAGGACAGCGACGGCTGGACGATCCGTACCCGCGATGGCAGTTTATCGGCGCATTTTGAACACTCTATATTAATTACAGATAATGAACCGGAGATTTTAATGTGGCCAAAGACGATGTAATCAAAGTGGAAGGTACTGTCCGGGAGCTGCTGCCCAACACAATGTTCAAGGTGGAACTTGCCAATGGACATATGGTCAGCGCTCACATCAGCGGAAGAATGCGGTTGAATTTTATCCGTATTCTGCCCGGCGACAGCGTGACGCTTGAAATGTCACCCTACGATCTGACCAAGGGCCGGATCGTGTTCCGCAAAAAATAAGCATACAAGCTGCAGAATAATTTTTGCAGGAAGATTTTTTAATCAATAAACATAAACTCCAAATAACAGGAAGAAAAAGATGAAAGTATTGGTATTGAATGCCGGCAGCAGCTCGCTGAAATTTACGCTGTTTGATATGAGTGATAAGTCGGTCCTCTGCAAAGGTCAGGTGGAACGTATCGGTTCGGATAAGCCGAATCTGATCTACAAGCGCGCCGATGGCTACAAGTTTGAAAGTGAAATCGCGGTCAAGGATCACGTCGGTTCGCTCAACGAAATCTGTGCGATCTTGACCAAGCCGGAAGTCGGCGTTATCTCCAGCCTCAAAGAAATCTCTGCCTGCGGCCACCGCGTGCTGCTGGGCGGCGACAAGATCACCAAGCCGATCAAGGTTGACGAAGAGGTCAAGCAGATCATCCGCGACTACATTCCGCTCGGCCCGCTGCACAACCCCGCCAACCTTGCCGGTATCGAAGCCTGCGAAGCTGCTATGCCGGGTGTGCCCAATGTCGGTGTGTTTGATACTGAATTTCATCAGACAATGCCGCCGGAAGCCTATCTCTATCCGATTCCGTATGAATTCTACGAAAAGCACGGCATCCGCAAGTACGGTTTCCACGGTACCAGCCACCGTTTTGTCACCCGCGCTACGGCTGAATTCCTCAAGAAGGATGTCAACAGTGTGAATCTGATCACCTGCCACCTGGGCAACGGCTGCAGTATTGCTGCTATCCAGAACGGTAAGGTTATTGATACAACTATGGGGTTGACTCCCCTCGAAGGTCTGATGATGGGTACCCGTTCCGGTGATATCGATGCCGCTGCCGCGCTGCGTATGATCGAACTCGGTCATACCCCGGAAGAAGTCGGCACTATTCTTAACAAGAAATCCGGTCTGTTTGCCATCGGCGGAATCAACTCCGGAGATATGCGTGATATGCTTGCTGCCGCTGAAAAGGGCGAAGGCCGCGCTGATCTGGCGGTGAAAATGTTTGTCCGCAGAATTGTCAAATATATCGGCGCATACTATGTGCTGCTCGACGGCAAACTTGATGCGCTGGTCTTCACCGGCGGTATCGGTGAATTTTCTGTTGAGATCCGCGAAAAGGTACTGAATGCTGTCTGCAGCCTGGGCGTTAATATCTGTCTTGAACGCAATAAAGAATGCTTCGGTAAAGCCGGTGTTATTTCCACTGATGACAGCACCCTCAAGGCTGTTGTAATGCCGACCAATGAAGAATTGATGATCGCCGAAAGCGCGGTCGAAGTTCTGGCGTAATAACCAACCATTATACAAGGAGTTGAAAGAATGGCTGTAATCGATACAATCAAAGCCCGTGCCAAGGCGCTGGGCAGAACTCTGGTGCTTCCTGAAGGTCAGGATCCCCGCGTAGTCAAGGCTGCCAATATGATCGCCGATGAAGCGATCGCCAAGAAAGTTATTGTTCTGGGTTCTCCGGAAGAAATTGACAAGGCTTGTGCTGAAGCCGGCGTGACCGAACGCAAATTTGATGCTATTGACTATCTCAAGTGCGATTTTTTCCAGCAGTATGTTGAGCAGTTCTGCGAAATGCGTGCCAAGAAGGGCTGCACTATGGAAAAGGCGCTCAAGACAATGTCTGACCGTATCTATTTTTCGGCATTGATGGTTCGCAACGGTATGGCTGATGCGCTGGTTGCCGGCAGCATTGCTTCCACTGCTGATATGCTGCGTGCTGCGTTCCAGTGCATCGGTACTGCTCCCGGGATCAAGATCGGCAGCAGCTGCTTTGTAATGGATTTGGCTACTCCTGCGCCCAACGGCGAAAACACTCTGATGTTTGCCGATTGCGCGGTGAACCCCAATCCTGATGCTGAACAGCTGGTGGATATTGCATTGGCCACCGCCAGCACCTACCGTTCACTTTTCGGCAAGCAGCCGAAAGTGGCGTTCCTCTCTTTCTCCAGCTTCGGCAGTGCCGAACACGAATTGCTGGAAAAAGTGGTTGCCGCCGCCAAGCTGTGCAAAGAACGCGTTGCTGCTGAAAATCTGGATATCATTGTTGACGGTGAACTGCAGGCTGATGCCGCAATTGTTCCCTCGGTTGCCAAGAGCAAAGCTGCCGGCAGCGCCATTCAGGGCGATGCCAATGTGCTGATCTTCCCGGATCTGAATGCCGGTAATATTTGTTACAAACTGGTTCAGCGTCTGGGCAAAGCTGATGCTTTCGGCCCGGTTCTTCAGGGGCTTGCCAAGCCGATGAGCGATTTGTCGCGCGGCTGCAGTGCCGAAGATATCGTCGGTGCCGCTGCCATCGCCATCTGCCAGAGCGCTCAATAAGAGAGTTGGCTCACCAGTCGGGTGAAAATTACAAAAGGGGTGCTGCAAACTTTTTTGAAGTTTTGCAGCACCCCTTTTTCGTGTCCATTAAAAAAGATGTAAGCAACAGCGTTTGATCAAAATACGCTCAACACCAGTCCGGAAAAAATCAGGATCAAGCCGGTAAAGCGTGGTACAGTCATTTTTTCGTGCAGCAGAACCACTCCGGCAAGGGCGCACAGCGGCAGACTTACCTGACGGAACGCCTGCACAAAACTTACATTGGTCACCAGCGGCATTGCCATAAGGATCATAACGTATGCCAATGTGCTGAATATGCCGGAGCAGGAGGGTATCCAGGAACGGCAGAAGCATCGGGTAAATTCTTCGCGCTCGGAAGGAATGAATTTTGATAAAATAAAAATGCTTGATGCTATGCTTAATTCCATCATTCCCAGATACATACAGCTTATCAATGCTTTGTCTGACGGATCAAATGCTGTTTTCAGAAATTTTATTGCCTGACTGTCAAAAATAGTGTAGCCTGTAGTGCCGCAAGCCGCCAGCACAATAAAGATAAAGTTTTTATTGAGGTAGGTTTTCCACTGTAATTGTTTGAAACTCTGCAGCGGCATAATAAAACATCCGCAGAAAATCAGGATCAAGCCGCTTATGCAAAATATATTTAACGGTTTGCCGATGCCGAGAGTCATTGTGATAAGCCCGGTAAACAGTACCGGCAGCGCGCGCGCCATCGGGTATGCCATACTTATATCGGCGCGTTTGTAGGCATTGGCAAGTCCGGTAAAGTAAGTTACTTCGCAGATCAGACTGCCCAGAAACATCAGATAAAATATGCTTGGAACAATGCTCCAATCTATTTTTGTGATCCCCCACACGATGAAAAAACTCCAGAGGATCGCCGCTGTCATAGATGCCTGCATATAAAATACCAGCGAGGGGCGGTTGCTTTTGCTCAATAAATTCCAACTTGCGTGAAATATTGCCGAACAGGCAATAAGTATAAATGCATTCAGAGTCATTTTTTATCCTTATTGTACAGATTTGGGGTCAAAGGCTTTACGCAGACCTTCGCCGGTTAAATTGAATCCTGCCACTGCCCAGAAAAGCATCAGGCCGGGAAAAAATGTCATATGCCACGCGCTCAACGGATCGCTGAACGCACTGCGAAGCATTCCACCCCAGCTGGCAGTGGGCGGTTGGACGCCGAATCCGAGAAAACTCAAAGAACTTTCGGAAAGTATGGCGCCTGCCACTCCAAAAGAAAATGTTATCATTACTGTACCGAGTATATTGGGCAGTATATGCTGAAAAATGATTTGCCGCGATGTACAGCCTATTGCCTGCGCGGCTTTGACATAAGTCATTTCGCGCTGTTTGAGAACTTCGCCGCGCGTCAGCTGCGCCATACCGATCCAGCCAGTGAGTGACAATACTGCGATGACTGCCAGAATGGATTGTTCGAATTTGTATTCCTGCAGAAATGCCATAATGATCAACAGCAGCAGAAATACCGGAAAACAGATCAATATTTCCACAATGCGCATAATGATTATATCCGCCCAGCCGCCGCGATACCCGGCAGAAACTCCAATAAAAATGCCGATAAAAGCGGCAATAAATGTAGCTATAATACCGGTTGCCAGTGATATGCGGCTGCCGTAAATTATGCGGGTCGCCAGATCTCTGCCCAGATCATCGCAGCCGAGTATGTGTTTTTTATCCGGCGCTGCCAGCGGGGTGCCTGCCTGCTCAAATGGACCGTAGGGCAGGGGTGCCATAATCCGGAATCCGCCTTCCGGAACCGGTATGTTGCGGTAATCCACCCGCTCCAGCCGCGGCTTGGTAAGAATAAACGGCAGCGTCAGGAGCAGCAGCAGGAGTATCGAAACTGTGCGACGGAATTTTCTGTGCGGAATCAATCTGATAATCAGCATTGCCGGCAATGTTATCAGCAGATAGTTGAAAAGCTGTTCAATGCAGAACTCGGTGCTTTCCGGAGCAAAAAAACTGCGCAGAAACGGCAACGTAATGCCACTTGCCGGAGTGTATTCCAGCAACGGACGCGGATTGGCAAGCAAAGGCGCCAATAACGCCATTGCCCCCAGCAGCAGCAGTGCAATCAATGCCGCGTATGACATTTTATCGGAGCGGAACCGTTTCCACGCTTCACGCCAGGGAGAATATTGCCCCGGAATGTTGTTATCCATAGTTTTATCAGTCAAGTTTGATTACTGCCACTTCAGCAAGCGGGTCAAGTGCAAATTTACCCGGAGCGATCATTGTTAATTCTGTATCGGTCCAGATGTTGACCGCTCTGGTCACAGATGCGGGGACTTCCAGAACCAGCCCGGTAAGGACCGCGCTCTTTTCGATCGGGCGCGTAGAACTTGTGTAGTTGGTCAGATGCACAAGTTTACTGCCGCATTGAGTATCACGGACGGTCATTGCCACCCCGGTGGTGGCATTATGCAGAACATAATCGTTGGCGCTGTGCTGATCGATCAATTTGCCGATCACATTGCGCCAGGTTACATCGGTAAAGTTGTAGTAAAACTCAAACGCTCCGCCGGCAATGTAGTAAAATGTACCTTTGCCGTAAGATTTTTTGATTGCCAGCGGCAGAGTTGCCTTTTGCGGACGGGCGGCGTAGCGGCCATCCAGTACCGGTGAATAAGTACCGAAAACTTCTGTGCCTTCAGCCGGTACGATTTCAGCGCTCCATTCCGGCGCCGGCAGGAAGTTGTTCTGGTTGTCAGCCGCATAGAAATCCTGGAAACTGCAGAAATTGAACCGCTTGTGATCAATGTATCTGCCTGTGTAATCAAAACCGGCTGTTTCGGCAAAAGCCCCGCGTTCGCGACGGATACCTTTTTCATTGTAAATTCCGAATTCTCCATCGGCAATCACTGTACCGCCGTTGGCAACAAATTCTGCAATCGCATCGCGGGTTTCATCGCTGACCATTGCCAGCAGGGGCGCAATCAACACTTTGTAGCGTTTCAGGTCCTGCAGATTGAATTCTGTAACAACATCATAGGCGCGGTTCAAATGCGACAGCATACCGAATGCCCCGTGCACAGCGTTATAATCGCCCGGATAGTCATTGGTGTTGCCGGTGTCTCCGTAAAGGTCGCTGATTTCGCTTTGACTTTTGTATTGTCCGGCAGTATCGTAACTGAAGAATACTGCAATATCGGCAGCGCTGACACTGTTCTGGTAAAGCTCATCATATTTTTCATCAAAAGCCAGAAGTTTTTTGATCATATTGCCGGTTTCAGAGCGGTAATTGTCGGGCGTGCAGTGCAAACCGTACCATACGCTGGCACCGTTGCCGATCGATGACATATAGCAGAGTGCCGTTTCTGCCGGGGTGTGCAGATACCAGCTCCACGGTTTCTGGTCTCCGGCAAAGAAAATAACCGTAGGGCGACCGTTGGCAACCGCTTCGGCAACTTTAGCAGATGCCGCACAGCGCCATTCGTTGGTTTTCCTGGGCTCGCAGTAAAAGAAAAAACCGCCTTCGGTACCGATAATATCATTGGTGGCAAGCTGTCGGGCAAAAGATTCTTTGTTGTAGCGTACGTGCATTAAACCTTCGTTGAAATACATCTGCCAGGCGGGATTTACCGATTTAACTTTGCGATAAAGATCTTCCTTGAAACGCATTGTTGTTTCATAGGCAAACCGGTTAAGTTCAGCATCGGAGGCATCGGTCATTTTTTTGCCGTACAACTTTTCAAACTCTTTCTGACAGACCGGGCAGTAGCAGTTGTCATAGTGCGGGCCGTCAAAGAAAAGCCCGATGATGTCGAATTCACGGAGTTTTTCAACACATTCAAAAAAGTAATCGCGCCAGGTGGAGTTAAGGCAGCAGGCCGGGTAGGTGTCATAAGAAAGCGGATAATTTCCGTTTTTGTCGATCACGCTCCAATCCTTGCGGTCGGCAATGCTGGGACCGAGAATATGGCAGTTCATATAAACAATAATATCTATATTGTTTGCTTTGGCATTTTTCATATATTCCACTACCAGATCTTTGTGCAATGCTTCATCATAAAGCGCACTGTACATATCGGCGTGAGTATGGAAAAGCTGTTCGGTATTGAAATGGAATTCTTTCCACAATTCCGGCAGTTTAAGGGTTTCTTCCCGGGTATAAAAGTTGCACTGCTGGGCTGCAATACGGAGATGTTTTTTCATAGATATTTTCCTTATTATTGTCAAAGCGGATACTGTTTCTCTTTTTGGTTATGTATCTTTGATAAATACAACTGTATTAAGATAACTCCAAAAAGTTTTTTTTCAAATCCTGCAGCCCTAAAACCCCTTTATTTTACAATTGAGCGCAAAACAAAAAAGAAAGTGCCGGGATTCTGTTGTGCGTCAGAATACCCGGCACTGATTGGGAGGGGGGGGTTATTCAGTTGTTTCAGCCGGTTTGCCCGGACGGCGGTTGGGCAACATCTGCCGGTTACGGGGCGGACGGGCCGGTAGTTTGAATTCGCCGGATTTTACTTTTGATAGAATCATATCCGCTTGAGCTTTCTGATTTTTTTCCAGTTCAGCAAGCTGTTTTTCCAGAAATGCCTTTTTGGCTGCAGTATCTTCCTGCACCGCAGCGTTGAATGCTTTTTCAAAAGCGGCAAAGTTTTCCGCGGTGGGGTTTGCCTGATACGCTTTAAGTTCTTTGGCTGTTTTTCTGATCGCCGGACTCATCATAAAAGCGGAGCGTTTACGGTTGGGCATATTGCGCTTCATCATTTTCGCCCGTTCAGGAACTTTTTTTTCTGCAGGAGCATTTTCTGCTGCCATTGCCAGGCATCCGGAAGCGATTATCAGCGTCGTAACCAGAGTTTTCAGAGAAAGAATTTTCATAAATATTACCTTTTTGTTATTGTTTGCGAGTTAAAAAAGGGCTCTCTGTAAATAAAAATGCATTACTTTCCGAATATATTGTGGTTGATATTATATTTTTTATAAAAAATTTTTTCATATTGGTAAAAAGATAAATCAATGCTATTGTATAAGCCGTAAAATATAAGGAGTGTTATATTGAAAATAAACTGGATCAAAAAACTCGTTCCGGCAGGAAAATTACTGCTGGCGGCAGTTATCATAATATTGCTTGTCAGCAAGGCTGATGTAAAGAATCTGCTGAAAAGCGATCTTGATAATTCTATACTGCTTGCGGCGTTATTGCTCATACTGCTGCAGAATCTGCTGGGGGCGCTGCGCTGGTGGAGTCTGCTGAACTGTGCGGGTATAAAGATACCGTTTGGGCGGGCTTTGTCTATTACAATGCAGGGGATTTTCTGGATGATGTTCCTGCCGGGCGGCACTTTGGGCGGCGATGTTGTAAAAGCAACTTTAGCGGTTCAGAATATCAATAAAAATTTACAGCCCCAAGCGGCTCTTTCGGTATTGATTGACCGGATTTGCGGATGTTGCGGTATGGCTTTGTTTGCTATGACGGTAAGCATAGTTTTTCTGGTCGGAAAATTTTATCCTGAAAGTATCGAACTGCGTTATCTGTTTAGCGCTGCGGCTTTGTTATCTCCGCTTATATTGTTGGCAGCAGTTTTCTTTATCTGCGGTGGAATTTTTATGGAAAAAAGTCAATTTTTCTGCCGCATAATCAATTGGAGCAACCGTATAAGCAAAGGCTTGGTGTGCCGGATATTGGAAGCTTTGAACTCGTACCGGGCGGCGTGGCATAAATGTTTGCTGTGGAGTGTTGTTTCCGGAGTGATCGGTTTTCCGCTGTTCAGCGCCGCACTGTTTTGCATAAATGCCGCTTTGCCGGGAGGATTGTCCGCAGATAAGGCATCCGGTGCTGCTGCACTGGTTTGCGGCAGTGTGGGCGAACTCTCCGGACTGTTGCCGCTTACCCCCGGCGGTATCGGTGTACGCGATGCTGTATTCTGTTTTATCTATAATGCTTTCGGGGCGGCAGAAGAGGCCGTTGCGGTGCAGATTCCGCTGATTTTTACCGCGCTTACTGTAATTGCCAGTTTGGTTGGCGGCGTTTTTGCGCTGGGTATGCTGTTGCGGAAAAAGCGTTAACGGTATTTTTCCACCAATTCTGCAGCCAGACGCACACACTCCTTGCAGGGGTAGGGCGTTTCAGCTGATTTTATTCCACGGCAACTTTCACTGCCGGCAGTGGCGGTGAATTCTTTTATCAATGCTTCGTGATTGACTTCGGGTGTCAATGCCAGCGCAGCGTGCAATGCTCCGCAGCGCCCCAGAGGTGCGTTGCCGCCGCCGCAAACTTTCATTGCCTGCGATAATTCTTCATTGCCGAAACCGGAGGCGATTGCCTGTGCACAATTATGCAATTTGGGTACTGCGGTAAAAAGTTCATAAGCCTTGTTCATAATATTCTTCCTGTGGTTTACATCCGGTCGGCTAATTCCAGCCAGCGTTCGGAGGCTGAATCCAACTCTTTTTTCAAATCTTCCAGCTCGGTGTTGAGCTGGCTGCTTTGAAAACCATATTTGCTATAAAAATCCGGCTCCTGGAAAATAGCTTCGATTTCAGCAATACGTTCCTCGATTTCCGGAATACGCTTTTCCAGATTTTTGAATTCGGTCTGCTCTTTGAAAGTAAGTTTTTTAGGCTTTTCCTGAACCGCCGGAGACGGAGGTGGAACGGGTGGCTGCGGTTTGGCGGCAGTGGGCTTGAGGTCTGATCTGACCGGTTTTTTCTGCATATAATAGTCGTAATCTCCGGGGGTGTAGAATATTTTGCCGGAGCCGTCCATACCAATGATGCCGTCGCAGATGCGGTTAAGAAAATAGCGATCGTGACTTACCAGCAGCAGTGTACCGTTATAATCAGCCAACGCTTCTTCCAGCAAGCGCAGGGTGGATAAATCCAGGTCGTTGGTTGGTTCGTCCAGAATAAGACAATTCCCGCCGCGTTTGAGGATTTTTGCTAAAATCAGGCGCGCCTTTTCGCCGCCGGAGAGATACTTTATTTGGGTGTTGATCCGTTCATCTTCAAAGAGAAACCGGCGCAGATAACTGCGTACTGTTATACTGTCGCTGCCGATTTTTACCGAATCGCGCCCTTCGGCGGCATCTTCGTAAACAGTGAGTTCTTCATTAAGCGCAAGGCGGTTCTGATCGATGTAATTGAATTCTACTTGCGGGGCAAGTTTAATTTCGCCTGTATCCGGTGCCAGGTTGCCGGTTATGATCCGCAATAATGTGGTTTTTCCGCATCCGTTGGCGCCGACAATGCCAATTTTTCTGCCCGGAGTTATTTCAAGAGAAAATGGTTCAAAAAGAGTTTTTCCATTAATATTTTTTGATATATTTTTTATTTCTATGCACATATTGCCCAACCGCGGCCCCGGAGGAATAACCAGTTCCACTTCTCCGGTTCGCTCGGGTCCTGATTGTGCGGCAACTTCATTATAACGGCGCAGACGCCCCAGATTACGGCGCAACCGCGCTTTGGGTGAACTGCGCACCCATTCGATTTCCGAACGCAGAAAATGTTTGCGCTTGGCTTCAAGAGCATCTTCGTTGGCTTCCCGTTCTGCTTTATATGCCAGAAAGTCGGCGTATGAGCCTTCTACACTGTAAAATTTGCCGTGATCGAGTTCCACGATTCTGGTTGCTACCCGGTCAAGGAAAAAGCGGTCGTGCGTAACCAGCAGAGTTGTACCTTGATACGCGGCAAGAAAATCTTCTATCCAGTTGACTGTTTCAATATCCAAATGGTTGGTCGGTTCATCCAGCAGCAGCAGATCCGGTTGGGATACTATGGCGCGGGCAAGGGCGACCCGCCGCTTTTCTCCTCCGGAGAGTTCAGCAAGTTTTGCCTGCGTACGTGTCAGGTAGAGTTTATCCATAACTTCCGCCAGCAATACATCCGGATTCCACGCATTGTGCATAGTCAGATAGTGTTCCAACTCTTCGTGGCGGGCGGCTGTGGTGGCGGTGTTTTCGTATTCTGCAAGCATTTGAGAGATTGCAGACTGTCCCTGCTGAACGGCTTCGCGCACGGTCAGATCCGGCGGCAGGCTGAAGTCTTGATCAAGCGAGGCTGTACGCAGGTTTTTCTGCTGCATAATTTCTGAATCATTAAGCAGCAGATCGCCTTTTATAACGTTGAGCAGTGTTGATTTTCCGCAGCCGTTGCGACCAACCAGGGCAACTTTTTCGCCTTCGGCAATGGAAAAATCCGCATCGTGGAAAATCTGCTGGGTGCCGATAGCAAAGTTCAATTTACTGCCGGTCCAGATAACTTGTTCAGCCATAATTCAAATATATATACACAGGGTTGTTCAGAATAATATTTTCAGCATAATATATACTGCCGGAGAATTTTTGCAAATTACGCACTTGTTTCTGGAGAAAAATAACCTGGAGTAGATGGAAGTCGAACCCACGACCTATACGATGCGAACGTATCGCTCCAGTCAACTGAGCTATTGTACCATATTTTTTGGGTGAAATTTTCAATTTTTTTGCAATTATTATGCCTGTTTTTCCGGATTTTCCTTTCCGAGAATGGCCGCAGGAGAAAATTTTACCGCATCAGAAGCAAGTTTTTCCAGTTCCAGCACAATTATTTCATTGCGGCCTTTTTTCAATACTGGCGACGGTATATACAGCGTTTCGGTCGGTCCCCGATCCCAATAGCGGCCCAGATTGAAGCCGTTGATCCAAACCAGACCTTTTACGCCGGGGCGCAGCAGGAAAGCATCTCCCACATCTTCAAGATCAAAAAATCCCCGATGGAAAGTTGTTGGTTTATTACTGAAAGCAGCAAATTCAAGTTTACTCAAATCACTCATCGGCAAAGTGTTGTATTGCCAGTTAAATCGCATCTGCAATGCAACTGCCACTCCGCCGGTTATGCCTTTGAAATCTTTGCCGAGCCGGGGACCGTAATTGATTCTGCCGCAGTTTTCCACCAATATATCCAAACGGGAACCGGTTTCCGGAATGGAGGGCAGCGGGATGACATTTTCGCCATTATCCCGCCAGCGGCTGCCCAGATATTGCCCGTCCACCCAGACCTGCGCAAAGTCATTGACTTCCAATAAACGCAACGCTGCCTGATGAGTACCTTCCGGCGGCGCCGGTAAAGGGCCGTCCAGCCGGGTTTGGTAGTGGATAAAGCCGAAATTTTCGCCCAGATCTTCCATTACCGGCGGCGTAACAGCCTGCCCGCTCTGATTGGTGAGCGTGGACAGATTATCCAATAGAGCTGCGCTTTGAGTCAGTTCAACATCCATTGGGGTTATTTTTTTGCTGGGGGATACCTCTTTGATTGCCGGATTGCTGCTGTATTTGGCAATC
Source organism: Victivallaceae bacterium (assembly GCA_045587205.1). Lineage (GTDB taxonomy): Bacteria > Verrucomicrobiota > Lentisphaeria > Victivallales > Victivallaceae > SIG78. Next base: position 5,608 of record JAZNBV010000007.1, on the reverse strand, counting down.
ACTTTCTGGCAGGCAAAAAATTTGGGCGTGGGATCGCCGCACTCGCTTAACGGGCAATCGTAATCGTAACTTGTTACCGTCGGGCGGTACTCATGGACAAGGTTCCCATTGGCTCCGTTATAAAACCCGAAGTTGGTGCCGCCGTGAAACATATAGAAATTTACATTAGCTCCGGCTGCCAGCATTTTTTCCAATGTATCGGCAACTTGAACATTGCGGCTCTGGTGTGCTTCGCCCCAATGGTCAAACCAGCCGTTCCAGAATTCCATACAAAAATCCGGTCCTTCCGGGCGCATCGTTCTGCCGCTTTTAAATGCATTTTCAGGCATACTGCCGAAGTTTAAGGTCATAAAAACATCAGGCAAAGTGCCGCCGAGCAGATAATGCCGCTCCCAGCCGTCACTGGTAAAGTAAGGTATATCTATATTGTGAGCGCGGTAAAGTTCCGCCAGATAACGCAGATAATCTTTATCGTGACCGTAAGAACCGTATTCATTTTCCAGTTGCATAAGAATAACCGGTCCATCGTTGGTACAGCATTTTTTCTGCAATTTGGGCAGCAGTACATCAAAGTAACGCTTGACGGCATCAAGATAAGGCTTGTTCATCCGCCGCAGTTCCACACCCGGCTGCTTTACGAGCCACGCCGGCAATCCGCCGTTATCCCACTCCGCGCAGATATAGGGTCCGGGGCGCAGGATCATATTCAAGTTGCGCTCGTGGACTTTGTCAATAAACTTTTCCACATCGGCAAGGCCTTCAAAGCAATATTTACCGGGGCGGGGTTCGTGCAGATTCCACGGTATATAAGTTTCGATGGTGTTCAAACCGAAAGCCACGGCTTTATCAAGCCTGTCATCCCACAAATCCGGATGCACCCGGAAATAATGGATCGCTCCGGAAATGATTTGGGTTTCCACTCCGTCGATCAGGATTTTACCTTTATTTACCTCAATTTTTTTCATAAAAAGTATTCCCTTAAATAAAGATGGTTAATGCCCTTCAAGTTTTAAAAATTTTCCCGCACAAAAGTTACTCGCGTAGCTTGTATTTACCTACCTGTGTTGGGAACAGAGCTTTAAAAAATGTTTTTTAACAATACTATGAAAATACCGATTTGTCAAGCAGAATAATGGATTTTATCCACCAAATTATGCCGGATCGTTGTTCCAAATAAATAAATTCCTTTACTCCGGAAATTATTGTATTTTACCTTTTACCGGTGTATATTATCAGTATCAGGAAAACAAAGATGGAGAAAAAACTTGTATAAACAGCATATTGACCTGAAATAAAAAATGTTATGAAGAAAATTTTATTTTGTTTTATTGTTTTGGCATCATTGTCATTAATTTCTGCAGAAAGTAGCCATATTATGAAAAAATCCATTTATATTGATTTGATGGAAAAAGTCCTTTCCGCTTATTCCACCGACCATATTGACCGCTATTACAACGAGGTAAAAACAGGTGGTTTGAAAGAACACGGTTTTCCCCGTCTGACTGCCAATATCGGTATATTGATTGCGCACGGCAAACGCACTGATCTGGTGGACCGTTTCGTCAAGATGATGGATCTTTGCTGTACGGAAATGCCGAAATACAAAAATATCGCCAATGAATTCAGCGTCAAAGAAATCATTTTCTGCCTTATGGAGCTGGAAAAAAAAGCAAATCTTTCCCCAGTCTCAAATAGACAACTGGAAATCCAAACTCAAAGATGTGACAGTCGCCAGATCTTACAAAGTTTATGCTGTAAAAGAAGATTCCCCTGTCTACAACTGGGCAGCATTCTGTATGGTCAGCGAATGGATGCGTTACTATATCGGCGTTGCCCCCAAAGATATGAACTTCATAGATATTCAGGCGGCATCGCAGCTGCAATGGGTGGAAGAAAACGGTATGTACCGCGATCCCAACGAACCGATGGTTTATGATCAGGGAACCCGTGGATTGTTTGCCGTAATGATACATTTCGGCTACCGTGGAAAATACTTTGCCCGGTGGGATGATGTATTGAAGCGCGGCGGTATGCTGACAGAAAAAATGATTTCAGTCACCGGCTCGCTGCCTTACGGCGGCAGAAGCAACCAGTTTCTTCATAACGAAACAGGCTGCGCGATCATTATGGAATACGAAGCCTGCCGTTATGCCAAAGCAGGAGATATGAAAACCGCTGCCAGATTCCGGGGTGCCGCCCGCCGGGCAGTAAAAAATATCGAATACTATCTTGCGGAAAAACCCATTAATCACATAAAAAACCGCTTCCCCCGCGAATCAAAATACGGCTGCGAAAAATATGCCTACTTTGATAAATATATGATAACGACTGCCTCGTTTCTTTATGTGGCTTATTTGTTCTGTGACGAAACGATACCGTTGACTGAGCCGGATGATATTTCAGGAGAAACGTTGCAGCTCTCCGATCACTTCCATAAACTTTTCCTGCGTGCCGGAGAGTATTTTATGGAGTACGACTACCGGGCTGATTACACCTACGATGCTTCCGGTATGGGAAGACTGCACCGCAAAGATGCTCCGGAAATGATCTGTCTTTCCACACCCGGCACTGACACCCCCAAGTACACTATCAACGCCGAAAATGCAGTTCCTTTTGCCATCGCTCCGGAATTGAAAGTAAATGGTCAATGGCTTTCCGGTACCGGCAGAGAAGCGGTTCACGAAATCAGAAAACACCAGTCATACAAGCAAAGTGCTTCGGCTTCCATCGACTGCACCTGGCAAAATAAACATAAAGTCAGTGCTGATTATTTGCTGGATAAAAACGGTATGCAGATCACCGTTTCCGGTCAGGGCGAAGTCGGTTTGATGATTCCAGCCTTTCACTTTGACGGTACAGAAAACACAGTCATCACCAATTCAGGCAAAACACTCATCATAAAATACCGCAACTGGGAGTGCCGCTGGGAATTGAAGCAGGGCAGAATCTGCGATACCGGCAAAACCGGATACAACCGCAACGGTCATTACCGGATCTTCCGGGCAGAAAACAGCAGCATTCTGACAGCAAAAGTCTGTATAGAAAAATAAGGCTCGGTTCCCAATAAGGGGCGGTAATTGAGGAGGGGAAAAAGACCTTTTGCTGGATCGGTCCTTTTTCCCTCCTCAACTTGTCACGGCGTAGCCTCCGGCGAAGACGGAACTCCACCACCCCTTTCCCTTGTCCGCCGTAGCCTTGGCGAAGGAGGAAAACCTTTTCCTGGCATTTATCTTGTTGCTACGCAAAAAGATAAACGCCTTTCAAGTTTTAAAAAGTTTTCTGCACAAAAGTTACTTTCATAGCTTTTATTTACCTACCCGCGTAGGGAACAGAGCGAAACAAAAAATAGAATATAGAGAAATTCCATTTCGCAAGTTTCATAGCCGAATGGCGACCATTGAAATTTTGGTCAATACCAAGCCAATGCGACATAAAGTCCAAATTCAAACAAGCCCAGCGAAATCAAATCCGCAATCAAATATTCCCATTTCTTTTTTATGAAATCACCTGTTAGGATATTTCATTCTTTGCCTTCCGATATTTTCAGGAGCGTTTGTTTATAATCATCTTTGATCTGCGGCGGAGTTTTAACGGGATACCACATTTGATCGGCGAGAAAATCGGCGATTTCCGGATTATTGCGGGCGATGCCGTAAAATTCCAGTATCACATCGGCAATATTTTTCCGCACCGCAGCCCCGTAAGGCGGGATATTGCGGTTTTTCCAATATTTTTCGTAAAGTTTCGGATTGGCTGTTTTGACCTTTTCTTTGAATTCCGCATTTCGTTTCAGCTTACCTTTTATTACGCAGCAGTATGCTTCAAACTCTTCGGCAGTCTGCGGCATACAGACAAAGGTATAACCAATGCGGATATTGTCCTTTTTCTCCGGTTTATACGGCTGAAACACCAATTCCAGATAGCGGTCAGATTTGTGTTCCCCCTGCTTGGGCTGCCATTGCTCAAAGGCAGGATTCCAAGTCCGGATCATCGGCATATCCGGACTCAAAAGCCATCTGGAATCATTGGGCTTTTTCTTACGCATTTCCAGTCGCTTTTTCCGGTCTTTGCGGGATTCTTCCCATGCTCCGCGTTTGGCAAGATATTCTTCAAAATCATAAGGGTAATAACGGAACACCGCTTTTTCAATGACACCCGCCCAGCTGGAACCGGTTTCTGTAACATAGAATTGAGCCTGACCGCTGCCGCCGGTCAATTCGTCAAGATAATCGCACTTGTACGGTTTGCGGTTATCCCAATCCCGGTTGCGAATAGTCATATCCAGTCCCATATAACCCGGCATAGTGTAATTGACCAGCAGTTCAATTTCTTCTTTGGGTTCAAAAGTCATCTCCCAGAGAAAAAGTTGACTGAATTTCTTTTTCTTATCCCACGGCACAAAACGGACCGGAAATGTTTTGTCTTTGGTTCCGGCGGTAAAGGCATAAAAACTGATTATGGCTTGTTGATTGTATTGTCTTTTTTCATCCCACAGATAGCGCAGTTCGACATCAAGCGGGAATCCAACCGGAAGAGCCACTTTTTTATCAGAAAGATTGCGCAAAATAAAGCGGCAGCGGAAATCCATTTTATCCAGATTGCGGCAGGAAGTATCAACGGGATAATTGCCACGGCGCGGGATCATAATGATCTCTTCTTCCACCATTTGAATATCGGCGGTCTTTTCCAGCATCGGCGTCTGCCCGCTTCCTCCGAAAACGCCCACATTGCCAAAGCAGCTTACCGAAATCAAAAAAAACAACCAAAGTGTCAGAAACTTTTTCATAATTCATTCTTCATTCTTCATACTCAAATCAACCATTTAAGGGTAATATATCATTTGTTGCAAGCATTTGCAACTTGCAGATGCGGATTTTTGACGGTTTCAGAAATGCCGTTTGGCGAAAGTATGTCCGGAACCGGTTTTGAGGTATGCTTCAAATGCCGCAGCCTTTTCTTTGGTTTCAAAGGCAATATAAACTTCAACTTTCCACGGTTTGAACTTTGAGGTGTGGGGAACTTCACCGGCGTTGTGTTTGGCAAGACGGGATTTCAAATCTGCTGTACTGCCGATATAACGCTGTTCCGGCTGGGAAAGACTGCGTAAAATGTAAGTATAGAACATTCGATTTCTCCAATTCTCTGCCGTTAGCCCTCCGTCGCCAAGGCTACGGAGGACAGGTTATTTTATAAAAATCCTTTGCTTATTTATATTTAACTCATTTATAACAAGTATATTACGTTATTGTTCCATTTCGTTGTTTGTTTTTATACAGCACAACACTGTTTTGAGGTGAAACTGCTTGGTTTTACATCGTTATTCAGCAGAATTGGCAAATAATGGCAAATGAGTTTTTGAGCGTAAAATCAGAGTTTTTTGGTATGATGTAACGAGTTGAGTTATCGTTCTCTTTCAGAAGGTATTTCCTCTTGGGTTTTCCGGACAACTGATGTATGATCCGGAAAACCCTTTTAACTTTCAATCAATACGGAGGAAATGCCTATGCCAAAAAACAAAGAATTGAAGCGAAGAGCTAACGGAACCGGGAGAGTTTACAAACAAAATGGAGTCTATTACCTTCAATACAGATTACCTGACGGAAGTCGC
>JAZNBV010000006.1:0-33000 GCA_045587205.1 Victivallaceae bacterium | reverse complement strand
GGCTTTGATTTTACCGAAACGACTTTCAACTGGGGTGGCGAACACTATCTGGCCACCGGCGAGATCCTGCCGGAAGATGCGGTTGACCAGCTCAAGAAGTTCGACGCCGTGTTTCTGGGCGCCATCGGCCACCCCAAAGTCAAGCCGGGTATTCTGGAAAAGGGTATTCTGCTGAAGCTGCGTTTTGAACTCGATCAGTATATCAATCTGCGTCCGATCAAACTTTTCCCGGGTGTGGAAACTCCGCTTGCCAACAAAAAGCCCGAAGATATCGATTATGTGGTGGTGCGTGAAAATACCGGCGGTATCTACACTGGTATCGGCGGCGTTTCTATGAAAGGCACCAAGCAGGAAGTTGCCTGCCAGAGCGAAGTGTACAACTATCATCAGGTGGAACGCTGTGTGCGTTATGCCTTTGAACTGGCAAAGAGCCGCCACAGTAAGGAAAATCCGTGGCGCGGTCTCTCTGCTGAAGATATCGCTGCCGGCAAGATCGCCCAGCTGACTCTCTGCGGCAAAACCAATGTTCTGACCTATGTGTTTGACCTGTGGGAACGCGTTTTCTATCAGGTTGCCGAAGAGTTTCCGGAAGTCAAGACCGCTTACTGTCACGTCGATGCCACTACTATGTGGATGGTCAAGAACCCGGAATGGTTCGACGTAATTGTTACCAACAACATCTTCGGCGATATCATTACCGACCTCGGTGCTATGACCCAGGGCGGTATGGGTATTGCTGCGGGCGGTAACCTGAACCCGACTCCCGGCGGCGTGAGTATGTTTGAACCCATCGGCGGTTCGGCTCCCAAATATACGGGCTTGAATGTCATCAACCCGCTGGCGGCGGTCTGCGCCGGAGCTATGCTGCTTGACTTCCTGGGCGAAAAGGAAGCCGCGGCGGCAATCGAAAAGTCGGTGGCATTTGTTACCGGCAACAAACTCAAGTCAATGGCGGCAGGCAAGATGGGCTACAGCACCACCGAAGTCGGTCAGCTGGTAATTGATAATCTCTGAAAATCGTATTTTCAATGCAGAGCGTGAATTCTTCGAACCGTATCCATACTGTCAATCCGGATTGGAATACCCGGTTCAGGAATTACGCCTTTGCCGACAGTGCCACAGCTGAAATGCGTGCAGTATTCTGCGATGCAGAAGGCTTGCTGGCACAGTCGGAACTTGTGAAAAATTCCCGGTCAACCTCGGCCGGGATTTTTCGCATAGGTGAAAAAGAATATTTTATCAAACGCAGCAATATCAAGAGTTTTGCTGTCCGTTTGCGGCGTATCGGCAGAGATTCGCGGGCGGTTCACAGTTGGAAAATCAGCGCTGCAGTTGAAAAACTGGGAGTCCGGGTACCGGAAGTTTTTGCTGCCATCAGTACATATCCGTGGGGATTGCCCGGGGCAAGTTATCTGATAACTGAAAAATTTCCTCTGCCGATGACCTTGAATCAGGTGTTCAATGATGTTTTGAAGCAATATAACGGGATTTGTACTGATTTGATAAAAGAAGTGATCCGGATTGCTGCAATTATCCACAGCAGCGGTATTGAACACGGAGATCTGAAATTGAGCAATATACTGGCGGTCAGGCAGAATGACAACACTTTTGAGTTGGGGCTTTTTGACTTTGACGGCAGTGTTAAATATTCCGGGGCTGTACCGGCAAAGGCGCGGGCAAGGGAACTGGCGCGGATGGCGTCATCATACTTTATTCGCTGTTGTGATTTGAATATTGCTGTTGATTTCAATGAAAATCTTCAGCGGTGGGCGGCGATTTACGCGGAACTCACCGGATTTGATTTTTCAGGTAATAAGGCGTACATCAGCCGGGCAGTGCGATTTGTTCCCGGTGATTTGAAATACAGAAAGTTTATGCAATGAAAGAAAAATTCCTTTACTGGCAGGATTCCACGCACGATCCGTTTTTCAATATGGCAATGGATGAAGTATTGCTGGCACATTCGGATCTGCTGACCGGCAGGGTGCTGGTGCGTATTTACCGCTGGGATCGGCCGTCGGTATCGTTCGGCAGTTCACAAATCTGCCCGGAGGAATTGAAGAATAATTACACGCTGGTGCGCCGTCCCACCGGCGGCGGGGTGGTTTATCACGATGTGGATCTGACCTACACCGTGGTGGTTCCGCCCGGTCACAGCATAATGCAGCTTGACCGGATGGAAAGCTACAAGGTGTTTCACGAAGCATTGTTGATAAAAATGACCGAAAACGGCGTGGCTGCAGAGCTTGAAGCTCACGGTACAGAACACGTTGACCGCGCGACAATGCAGTGTTTTGTTTCACCCAGTCGTTTTGACCTGGTGGCGCCTTCCGGCAGCAAATATGCCGGTGCCGCCCAGCGCAGAACCCGCAGCGGCATACTGCATCAGGGCAGCATAAAATTGGAAGCTGCCGGCGGTGATTGGGATAAATTGAGTGCTGAATTGCTGGAATCACTCAAGGTCAAGTTCGATATTGAATATGAAATGTGGAATCCTCCGCAGGAGGTGATTGCCGAAGCCGTTGAACTGGCTGGCAAAAAGTATGCCACTGATAAATGGAACATCAGTCACGAGTATTGATTATGCCTGAAGATATTGAAAAACTCAAGAAGCTGCTGAATGTAACTTTCAGAGATCCTCATTTGCTCAAAGAGGCGCTGACGCACCGTTCGTATGCGGTTGAAAACAAGTACAAATATGACAATCAGCGCTTGGAGTTTCTTGGCGATGCAGTGCTGGAAATAGTTTTGACTGAATATCTTTACGGACTCTATCCGGAGGCTGATGAAGGGGTGCTTACCAAGATGCGTTCCGCTTTGGCACAGGAATCAGCCATAGCCCATTTGGCACGCAAAGTGGAATTGGGTAAATTTATGTATATCGGACGCGGAGAGGCCGCTTCCGGCGGCAGTGACCGTGATTCGACATTGTGCGATCTTTTTGAAGCTGTACTGGGGGCAATCTATCTGGATGCGGGTATGGCTTGTGCTGCGGCGTGGGTGTTGGGGTTAATAAAAGCTGAATATCCGGTGCCGCACCGTCTGCTGGGCAGTTTGAATCCCAAAGGTACATTGCAGGAATACACCCAGCACAAATACGGTCATACGCCGGGGTATCAGATATTGAGTGTTTCCGGTCCGGAACACAGTCCCGAATATGTTGTGGAAGTTTCCGCAGTCAATCTGACCGCCGAAGGCAGGGGTGGTTCACGGCGGCAGGCGGAATTTGCCGCCGCGGAATGTATGCTTAAACTGCTGGCGCTGAAGGATCCGTCGGTGCTTGATTTCGGATTCAAAGTCGGCAGATTCGCTGGAAAGGAAGAGTGATGTATAAATTTTCAACACCGCAAAATGTGATTTTCGGAGTTGGCTGTCTGGAAAAACTTGGCTCGCTGGTGCCGGCAGAGAGCCGTGTGCTGGTCGTTTCCGGGCGCAGTGCCCGCAAAAACGGTTGCCTGGAACGCATTGAGTCATTGCTGAAGCCGCGTGCAGTGGAAATTTTTGATCAGGTCGATCCGGAGCCGACCATTCAACAGGTCGATGATATCCGCGCGGTGCTGAAAAAGTTCAATGCCGGAGCGGTGGTCGCAGTCGGCGGCGGCAGTGCGCTGGATGCCGGAAAAGTTGCGGCTGCAGCAGTAAACAGTGATTTGCCGACGGCGGAATTTTTCTACAACCGCGCCGAGCTGCCGCCGCAGGGATGTTTTATGGCGGCACTGCCCACTACTGCAGGTACCGGTGCAGAGGTTACACCCAACGGGGTTTTTACTGACAAAGAGAGCAATATAAAGCAGTCCATCCGCGGCGGCTCCATACTGCCGGCGCTGGCGCTGGTCGATCCGGTTTTGAGCGTGAGCTGTCCGGCGCGGGTCACGGCGGCAAGCGGGTTGGATGCGCTTACCCAGGGAATAGAATCATATATATCGCGCAACAGCAATAATGCCACCGGCGCCTGGGCAATGCAGGCAGTCAAGCTCATTGACCGCGCCATAGAAAAAGCGTACAAAAACGGTAACGATATTGAGGCCCGCAGCGATATGAGCGAAGGTACAATGCTCGGCGCACTGGCATTTGCGGTCAGCGGTTTGGGTGCCGTACACGGTCTGGCGCATCCGGTGGGGGCGGTAACACATCAGGCGCACGGTCTGGTTTGCGGTGTATTGCTGCCGCATATACTCAAGTGGAATCTGCCGGTATGTTGCGGCAAACTTACTGAATTGGCAGAATATTGCGGTTACAGTTCAGCGGAAAAATTTATTCAGCGCACAGAAGAATTGCTGGAAAAATTCGGTATCGGTCGCAAACTCAGTGAGTACGGCTTGAATGAAGAACATCTGGAATGGGTGGTGAAAAATTCCCGTTCCGGCAGTATGCGCTGCAATTGCCGGGATTTTTCAGATGCCGAATTGGAAACTCTTTTGCGGGAGATGCTGTAATATGGAAAAACGCCCTGCAATTCTGGCAATCGGCGCCAATCCGGCGTGGCAGAAAGTTCTGCAGTTTGAAAATCTGCAGCACAATGCCGTGAACCGGGCGGCGCAACTGTGGAGTTTTGCTTCCGGCAAAGGTATAAACTTTGCGCGGGCGGCACACAATTGGCAGCGCGCTGACGTGAAGCTGCTGCAGTTTGCCGGCGGCGACAACGGTAAACTTTTGCAGGATGATCTGGCAAAGGAAACTCTGGATGTAAAAACTGTAGCTGTGGAAATGCCCACGCGCTGCTGCATAACCTGTTTGAGCAGAGCTGATAACTCAATGACCGAACTTATTGAGCCGTCGCAGGCACCGGGCGCCGCGGCTGAAAATGCGGCGCTGGAGTTTGTTCAGCAGTATATGAAGAGCGCCGACGGTTTGGCGCTGTGCGGGCAGTTACCAGGCGGTATGAGTCCGGATTTTTATGTAAAGAGTGTGGAATATGCCTGCAGCAACGGCAGAAAAATATTGATCGATTCGTGGAAGAATATTTCCGGAGTGCTGGAAATTGCCCGCAATGCCACGCTCAAGATCAATGCCGATGAATTGGCTGCATTGACAGGTATAAACGATGTACGCAGTGCGTTGAAATCACTCTTCAACAGCAGCAGACTGGAATATATTGCCATAACCGACGGTGCAAAAACAGCATACTTCGCTGATTGTGCCGGCAATGTCTGGCAATATAATGTGCCGCATATAGAGCAACTCGTCAATCCGGTTGGTTCGGGCGATACGGCATCGGCGGTATTTTTCAGTTCAATGCTTGCTGGAGAAGCGCCGGAAAAGGCTTTTGCTTATGCACTGGCGGCGGCATCGGCAAATTGTTTGAGTATGAAATGTGCCGAATTCCAACTGGAAACAGCACTTGAACTTTTTAATGATATAAAAATCGCTCTGTTCCCAACACGGGTAGGTCAATAAAAGGCTATATGATTAACTTTTGTATTTGACTTTTTAAAAACTTGAATGGCATTTATCTATTTGCAAAGTAAATAGATAAATGCCGGGAAAAGGTTTGGAAAAAAGGGGTGGAGTTTGTGGAGGGGAAAAAGGACCTTTCCTCAAAAGGTCTTTTTCCCCTCCTCAAGTACCGACCCTTATTGGGAACAGAGCCATAAAAATAAATAAAATGTAACAATTACATTCAAAAACAGGAGGGAATTAGTTATGACTGTAATCGGAACACCTTTAAGCCCCAGTGCCACCAAAGTTATGCTGCTCGGTTCGGGCGAATTGGGTAAGGAAGTGGCAATCGAACTTATGCGTCTGGGCGCGGAAGTTGTGGCAGTTGACCGCTACGCCAATGCCCCTGCAATGCAGGTGGCGCACCGCTTCCACATTATAAATATGCTCGATGAAAATGCTCTGCGTACTCTGATCAAACGCGAAAAACCCGACTATATAGTGCCGGAAGTGGAAGCCATTGCCACCAATGTGCTGCTGGAAGTTGAACAGGAAGGCTTTACCGTTATTCCTACTGCCCGCGCCACCAATCTGACAATGAACCGCGAAGGCATCCGCAGACTCGCCGCTGAAGAGCTGGGAATCAAGACCTCCAATTACCGCTTTGCCTCTACTTACGGCGAATTCAAAGCCGCGGTGCAGGAAATCGGGATCCCCTGTGTGGTCAAGCCGATTATGAGCTCCTCCGGTCACGGTCAGAGCACTATCCGCACTGCCGAAGATGTCGATAAGGCCTGGGATATGTCCCAGACCGGCGGCCGTGCCGGTGCCGGACGCGTGATCGTGGAAGGTTTTGTGGACTTTGATTACGAAATCACACTTTTGACCGTCCGTCACGTCGGCGGAACCAGTTTCCTTGAACCGATCGGCCACCATCAGGTCAACGGTGACTATCAGGAGTCGTGGCAGCCGCAGAAGATGAGCGAACAGGCGCTGGCAGATGCACAGAAGATTGCCGGTGCTATTACTGAAGCACTCGGCGGCAGAGGTATTTTCGGTGTGGAACTCTTTGTCAAAGGTGATGAAGTGATCTTCAGCGAAGTGTCGCCGCGCCCGCACGATACGGGTATGGTTACGCTGCTGTCGCAGGATCTTTCGGAATTTGCGCTGCACGCCCGGGCGATATTGGGTATGCCGATACCGAATATCGCTTTCCACGGTCCCTCGGCATCCAAGGCGATCGTGGTGGAAGGTCACAGCCACGAAGTCAAGTTTGCCAATCTGGAAAAAGTGCTGGGTATGCCCAACACGGCAATGCGTATTTTCGGTAAGCCCGAAACCGGCGGTCACCGCCGTATGGGCGTACTGCTGGCGCGCGATGAATCGGTGGAAAAGGCGATCGACCGCGTTATGCAGATGCGTCAGGATATTGAAATAAAACTGTAAAAATGGAATTCGAAGCACCCGACTGGAAATTGCTTTACAGTTCGCTTTCCCGGAAGAAGCGTTTTGCATTCTGTCCGGTCGGGTATTATCTGCACCACGTTGCCGGGCGCGATGGCTATGCCGGTATGCCGGATGAGTGGCATTACCGTGTTTACGCTGCCAAACATATACTTGCCGGGAAAAGCTGGTGCAAAGCGTTGTTCAGGGAGTGCGTGCGGGAGTTTTTCACTCCCGGCACCAACTTCCGGAAACGCAAGTTCGAAAATTTTCTGCGTGCTGCTTTTGAGCGCAAATTCACTTTGCTGGAAAGCGGTGCATACCGCGATGACCCCAAGACGGTCAATGCGGTTCTGGAAATAGAAGAACGCCGCTGGAACACGGCGGATTTTTATGAACAGGCCCTCTATATACTCGATAATTTGAGCAGTAAATTTACAGCTGGAAAGCTTTTTGTGGAGCTGCTGAAAACGCCTGTGCTGGATTTTCGCAGCCGCGGAGAGAATTTTTACCAGTGGCAATTGGGTGGAGTGGTGTTTTACAATCCGCCGGATCTGGTGTGGAAATGCAATAATAAATTGCGTATTCTGGATTTGAACAGTTACACTTTTAAACAGGAACGCGACCGCGCGGCAATGCTTTACAAGGTGTATGTCTGCAAATTTTATTCGGTAAGCGCTGCGGATACGGATGTGCTGCATTACGATCTCTGTTCCGGAGTAACAGAAACTGTCGAAAACTGCGCTGAAAACTTTGAAGATGTTTTTCGCAAACTTTCCGGCGAAGCGGCAATGTGGCGTGATTACCTTGTAAAGCAGCACAGCGACGGCAAAATCGGCAAATGGAATTTTGCCAGAACAGATAATTGTCCGGAATGCCGTTTCAAGGAAATTTGTCCGGCCCGGAACGGAACCGCAATAAATATCGATGATTCTATATAGCCGGAGCAAAAATCCGGTAATCGGTTGAAAGACAGGTTTTTCTTATGATGAATAAATTTTTGATGACACTTTCTGGTGCGGCAATGCTGGTTTTCGGTGCCGGATGCGGCAGTTTTGTTCCGGCAGATTACAATACTTTGTTTCAGAAAACTGTCCAGCAGGCGGGCGACCGCGTATTCCCGTCGCTGGTATATATAAAAGTTGTACAGGAAAATCTGGTCAGCGGCCGCCGCAGCAGCAGTTCTTCCAGCGGAAGCGGAGTGGTGATTTCTGCCGACGGAGAAGTAGTGACAAATAATCACGTTATCGATAAAGCTGTATCAATCCGCTGTCTGCTCAACGACGGCCGCGCGTTTGATGCCAGAGTGATCGGATGCGACAAAGATACCGACCTGGCATTGCTGAAACTGGATTTGCCTGAAAACAGTCCACCACTGCCTTATGCTGAATTTGCCTCCGTTCCGGCTGTTGAAGGTGAATTTGTTATGGCACTGGGCGCTCCGTGGGGCTTGAACCGTTCCATATCCATAGGTATAATATCCTGCGCCAAACGGTATCTGCCGGGGCATAGCCTGTACAGCTTGTGGTATCAATCCGATGCGGCAATTTCACCGGGCAACTCCGGCGGCCCGCTGATCAATACCGATGGAAAAATTGTAGGCATAAATACTTTGGGGATGTTTGCCGCCGGAGCATTGGCATTTACGATCCCATCCGAAACCGTACAAATCGTTGCCGGGCGTCTGCGGAAATACAACAAAGTAAATTGGGCGTGGTTCGGACTGCAGCTGCAGCCGCTCAAGGATTTTGAACGCAATATCTATTTGGATGCCGTCAGCGGCGTGCTGATTGCCGGTACCGACCCGGGGAGTCCGGCACGGAAAGCCAATATTGAAGTCAACGATCTTCTGCTGGCTGTGGATGGCGAAAAAGTAACTGCCCTGACTGCTGAAGAACTGCCGGCAATTTACCGGAAACTCGGCTTGATGCCGTTCGGGAAAAAGACCCGTTTTACTGTTTTACGCAATGGCAAAAAGCTGGATATTGAATGCAGTGCTGCTGAAAAGGGCAAAGTTGAGGGAGGGGAAGTAGCCTGTTCCAACTGGGGATTTACCGCCAAAGCGATCAACCGTTTTGATACACCTGATCTTTATTTTTATCAGCCGGAGGGGGTGTTTGTTTACGGTATAAAGAAATTCAGTCCGGCGGCACGCGCCGGTTTGCTTAAAGGCGATATTATAACACGGGTCAACAATACACCGGTTGCTTCGCTGGATAATTTGCTGGAAGCGTACCGGAGTGCAGAAAAACGAGCCGCAGTTGACCGCCGCAGTCTGCTTACGGTTATGCGCAACGGTGTTACGCTGCAGTTGGCGGTATATTATAACGATCAGGATAATCCGGAGTATTGAAAATGAAAAAGTTATTTTTGCCTTTAATAATAGTTCTGCTCGGCAGCGGCGCGTCGGCGCTGGATCTGCCGCAGATACAGAAGAGATATCAAAACAGTATTGTGGATGTTTTATTCAAACTTAAATATGATGAGCGCGGCGAATGTTCATCGGCTTTGGGAATATATTGCAACAGTTGCAAAGACTTTCACTGCAATGACCCGGAACAATTGCTTGCTGACCGCCAGGATCTTACGGTCAGCGGTTTTGCTGCAGGGGATAAATTGGTTATTGTTCCTGATCCGCTGCTGGATATGGCTAATCTGCAGAAGATCTCTGTACACTTGAACGGCAGCAGTGTTGATGCCTCAATACAGGCAGTTTTTCCGGAGCAGGGGGCATTGCTTTTGAGCTTGGATGCGCCGCTGCCGGGATTGCAGGTATTGGATTTCAAACCGCTGCCGGAAAAATCACCGCTTTATGCATACAGCCGCATTATGGAGCAATCCAGAGTTATGGTTGCGCGCTTGGAGCCTTTCAGCGCAAATGCTCCGGCGTATCAGCTGGAGGATTGTGCCGTTGCCCGCAATATACCGGGCAGTGCATTGATTGTGGATAATACAGGCAACGCCGTGGCGCTTCTTGGCAATAATAACGAAAGCAATGAAAAAGTAAAGTGGTCACTGCCCTGGCAGAAATGGCGCAAGATATCATTCGGCGAATTCAATGACTGGCGTATCGGGCTGATCAGACGGCTGGAAAGTACAATTCTCTCCGCAACGGTACATTTCCGTGATTGGCAGCTTTCGCGGCGCGAAAAGATTATGGGGATAAACCCGGTGCGTGAATTTTACAGTTATGTATTCAAGATGCCTGACGGCAAGGTGATTATGCCGCTTTTGACCACGCCGCAGGAAAATGGCAGAATCGAAAAAATATCGCTTCAAATTGCCGGCAGAAAAATCGATGTTGCGATCAAACAGGTTATGAAGGATTGGGGCGTTGCTCTGCTTGACTGGCCGGAAAAGTATCCGCTGCCCGCTGTTGCCGATGCCGTTGCTTCAATGCGTGCCGAAGCCGGTACAATGGTATGGCGTGTCAATGTGGATATTTTCGGCGGAAAGACCGATATTATGGTCAGTTGTGATGCTCTGGGCGCAGTCGGCAGATCTTATTGCAATGTCTGGAGCGGTTCCGGGATTAAAAAAGGGATCCCGGAAATGCTTTTTACGCTCAAAGGTGAATTGCTGGGCTTAAATCTGGATGTGCGGTCATTCAATTATAAGCGTGTCTATCCTTTTATTGACGCTGCGGCATTGAGTGATCTGCTCAACGAAAAATCGCAAATGCTGGATATAAAAAGTATGAGCAATCCGCTCAATGCGGTGGCGTTTCCCGGTATTGAATATCAGGTGTTGAATACAGATCTGGCGCGCTCTCTGGGAGTGTCGCGCCTGACCAGGCACGGTCAGATGGGATTGCTGGTAAGTTATGTGTATAAAAACAGTGCAGCGGAACGCGCCGGATTAAAAGTCGGAGATGTGCTGTTTAAAATATTTTTCCCCGGGGGTGGGGCTCCGCTTACTTTGTCCGGTAAAAATTACTCCATACCCCAGGAACAGCAATTCCCCTGGCAGAATCTGGATGCAATACCTGAAATGTATTTCAGCGAAATCCCCGAACCCTGGAAAGGCGTTAAAACCCCGTTTGCCAATAAGTTAAGTGATATAGGCATCGGTAAAACCATTTGCCTGGCAGTTATCCGCAATGGTGAGGTAAAGCGCATACCGTTTACCATTGAAAATACGCCCGTCTATTTTGAGATCGCGCCCCGCTGCCGGATCAACGCTATGGGCTTGAGCGTGAAAAATATCACCTTTGAAGTGCGGCGTTATTTCCGGATGGCAGAGAATGCCGCCGGGGTGATAATCTCCGATATATCCGCCGGTTCGCCTGCTGCCACCGCCGGTTTGCGTCCGTTTGAAATAATTACTTCGGTAAATGACAAGGCAATTTACAATATCGAAGATTTCCGCAAGGCGCTTGGCGGGGGTAATGAAGTGCGCATAGCGGTGCGCCGTCTGGCGCGCGAACGGGTGGTGACGGTCAAACTGCCCGCAGGACCACGCCGCTGAAGAATATTTTCAGCGGGCGGCATTTTTCAATGAATCTACTTCTTCTGCGGTAAGTTTGCGCCATTTGCCGACAGGCAGGGCGCCCAGTTCAACGCTGCCGACAGATATGCGCTGCAAGTGCAATGTGGCGGCACCGCAGGCTTTCAGCATCCGGCGGATTTCCCGTTTTCTGCCTTCATTGAGTTCGATTATAAATGTGTTTTTTTCGCCGGGAACAGTTTCCACGCTCAAGGCTTTCAGTATTTCGCCATCGTCGGCAATGCCGTTGAGCATTTTCTGCTGTCTGGCACGGTCAAGGAAAATACTGGCGGTAACGCGGTAGCGTTTGCGTATATCGTAGCGCGGATGCGCCAGCTTCTGGATAAAATCGCCGTCGTTGGAAAATATCAGCAACCCTTCGCTCTCCCGGTCGAGCCGTCCTGCCGGGATCAGGCGTTGAGCTTCCGGACAATTGATCAATTCAATTGCCAGATGTTCAGCGTGCTTATCAAAGTGGCTGGTGGTGTATCCCACGGGCTTGTTGAGCATTATGTAGATATTTTCAGTTGGAACTTGTAATATTTTACCGTTCAGTTCCACTCTGTCGGCGGTAATATCTACAGAAAAAGCCGGGTCTGTTATGACCCGGCCATTCACCCGGACAGAGCCTGATTTGACCAATTCAGCGGCTTTACGCCGCGCTGCTGCGCCGCAGCGGGCAATGAATTTTGCCAGATATTCGCTCATAAAATCCGGTAACTGTTCAATTTATCAGTCGATGTTTTCCACCAATTTGCGGTGCAGTGCGATCTGCGCCTGCTGGAAGTCATCGCGCTCAATGATGAACTGCATATTCACCTGACGCATACACTGGTCAAGTGCCAGCACATTGATGTTGGCATCCGAAAGTGCCGTTGCCGCCTTGGCAAGGAACCCCGGAATCTTCATATTGCTGCCGATAACACCCACGATCGCCACCTTGCGGGTCTGGATGTGTGCGGATCCCTTGAACACATTTTCGATTTCTTCCAGGCACGCCTTGAGTCTGGCGTTCTTTTCCGACACATAGTGCGTAATAGTGTTGGCATTGGTATTCTTGGCAATGTAGCTGATTTTGTGTCTGGCAAGGATTTCAGTGATACGGTTGTCATAACCGCTCTGTCCAACCATACTGGAGTCAAAAATCTCAATGGCAAGAATATCGCTGCGGCCGCAGATCATATCGATCCGGGGCGTGGGCGAAACATAATCGCTGCTGATCAAAGTGCCGGGATGTTCCGGATCAAACGCATTCTTGACGCGGATGCTGATGCCGTTGCGTTCCATTTCTTTGGAAGCTTTGGGATGGATGGCTTCCATTGCCATATCCGCCAGCTGGTCAGCAATATCAAAGTTGGTGTGACCGATGGTGCGCACCCGGTCGGCTCCCATAAGTTTGGGATCGCCCGTGGAGAGGTGGAACTCTTTGTGGATGATGCCTTCGCAAGCAGCAGTTACCACCGCCAGTTTGCTGAAGGTTATTTCGCTGTAACCGCGGTCAAAGCTGTTCATAATGCCGTCGGCGCACTTTACATATCCGGTAACGATCGGCATACATTCAGCAAAGTTCAGGCCTTTCAGGTGGCGGGCAATATTTTCTTCAATGCTTTCGCTCTCATTTTCCTTCCAGCCGGAGAGGTCGATGAACACGGCATTGACATTGTGTTTGCGAAGAATTTCCACTGCGTTGAACGCACTCTGTGCTTCACCGACGGCGCTGAGAAATTCGCGGGTGGCGGGCAGGTAATCTTCGGGCTTGAAATGGCCGTAAGTACGCAGTTTGAGTATGTTGCGCAAACTGTCGCGGATGCCTTCCATACGCTCATTGACAAAGTTGTCCGCCACATTCAGATCCAATCCCAGATCCGCAAAGGAGTGGTTGTATTCGATCATACGGTTACGGGTTTCCGCCAGTTTAAGTTCCCAATCGCTGTTGCCGGCGGCAAACAGTCCGTAGATACCGGGGGCGCCGGTTTTTTTGTCTTCCAGCAAAAGGTTGGTGATCCCGCCGTAAGCGGAAACTACAAAAATGCGGTTATAGAGTTCCGCACCTGTGCGCTTGCCGATAAGGATGTTGTCCATCAGTTCGCCGAAGCGGCTCATTGAAGTACCGCCGATTTTTTCTACTGTATGCAGATTTGCCATAATCAGATATCCTCAATTCTGAACATATTTATTTTATCTTCAACAAAATCAAGTTTTGCAATTTCACTCAATGCCTGCTGCATAGATTTTTCTTCAGTTGCATAAGTTACGATCAACAGCGGAACTTTGTCGCCGTCGGCGCCTTCCGGCTGCATCAAGCTGGAAATGCTGATCTGGTGTTTCGCCAGAATTTCCGAAACCGCCGCCACCACGCCCGGGCGTTCTTTGACCGTAAAGCGCAGATAGAAACGGTTCATAACTTCATCTGGCGCCACCAGTTTTATATCTTTGCCGCTGCTGCGGAATGCCGGCACCCGGCGCACGCAATCATTGGCAATATTCAGCGTCACATCGGTTATGTCGGCAACCACCGCGCTGGCAGTGGCATCGCGTCCGGCACCGCGGCCGTAGAAGAGGGTCTGTCCGACGGTGTCGCCTTCGATCATCACGCCGTTGAACACTCCGGAAATGGCTCCGAGCATCGAGTTGGCGGGAATCAATGTGGGCGCAACCGAAATACGCACCGCACCGTCAATATTTTTGATCACAGCCAGCAGCTTGAAACGGTAGCCGAGCTTGCCGGCCATCTGCATATCCAGCTCGGTAATATCGCGGATGCCTTCCACGGCAACCGCTTCCAAACCGAACCATTTGCCGTAAGCAAGACCCGCCAGAATCGCCGCTTTGTGCGCGGTGTCAAAGCCGTCAACGTCCAGCGAGGGATTCGCTTCTGCATAGCCCAGAGCCTGGGCGTCGGCAAGTACGGGTTCAAAGGCGGCGCCTTCGGCTTCCATACGGGTGAGAATATAGTTGCAGGTACCGTTCATAATACCGTAAATGCGTTCGATACGGTTGGAAACCAAACCTTCGCGCAATGCCTTGATCACCGGAATGCCGCCGGCTACGCTGGCTTCGTAATAGAGGTCGCAGTTGTTCTTTTCCGCCGCAGCAAAGAGCTCCGCACCGCGGGTGGCAAGCAGCGCCTTGTTGGCGGTAACCACCGCCTTGCCGGCATTGAGCGCCTTGAGAATGAAATCCCCGGCAATAGTTGTTCCACCGATAAGTTCCACAACAATATCAGATTCCGCAATCAGTTCATCCACGCTGGTGGTGAGCAGTTCGGCGGGCACTTTGACTCCGCGGTCGCTGGTGATGTCTTTGTCAGCGATTTTTACCAGTTTTACATCAACATTGGTTCTTTCCAATATGACATCGTGATTTTTGAGCAGATTCACCGCAGCTCCGGCACCGACGGTACCGAATCCGATGATCCCGACTTTTACTGTTTTTCCCATCTTGAGTTCCTGTATGTTAGGGCGTTATTATTTGCCAATAATCCAATTATATAATATACACTCTAAAGTGCCTTAAGTAAAATATTTATCCTGTTTTTTTATGTTTTTTAAATACACGCTTGCATTTAACGGACTTGGCACTATATTAACTGTGTATTTGCAGATGATTCCGGAAGGTTGCTGAAATTATGAAAAGTTCTCTTGTTTCCTACCATACCACACCTTATAAAGCATTGAGTCTGCCGGCTGCCGGGAGCGTTATTGAGTTTGATGATTTCTGTTGTTTTGCGTCGGGCAGAGCAGCGGAACTGCGTACGATCGTAAAGATGTACCGCACTGCGGATGAATTGGTTATGAATGTTGATTGCCTGGACGGAGACCCGGAGAAAATCAACGCCTGCAACACACCCGGATGCGATGATTTATGGAAAGGCGATCTGCTGGAAATCTTTTTTGGAGCCATTGCCCCCGAACCGTGGCAGATACAGTTGTGTGTCGGTGCCGGCGGCGGCCGGTTTGACAGTCAGGGTTGTTACAGTCAATGGCGCGCAGAGTGTTCTGTAAGCAACAGCGGATGGCACGCGGAAATTCATCTGCCGTTGAGTTTTTTGAAAATCCAGGATCTTTCCGTGGGTTTCAATCTCTGCCGGCAGAACCCGGCCCGCGGAATTTACTGCAACTGGTCGCTTATGCAGAAAAACTTTCACGAAACAGAAAATTACGGCGAAATATTTTTCTGCGATTATAATACAGCTTTTCTCGCCAAGTGCAATGCGGTCCCGCCGGCTGGCGGATTGTCAAGGGCGTTGTTTGAACAACTTGTTGCTGCACAAATGGTTCCGGCGTGGCAGGTGAGTAATGGCCCTTTCCTGCTTAATCCTGATTACGGCAGAGTCAGTATCAACTGGGCGACTGCCGGAATGTGCGCTGCAATACTTGAATACCGCCTGCAGGGTTCTTCAGAGTGGTGCGTTTGCAATGTTGATGAATGCAACGGGGTTCTGGAACAGGATCACACCTGCCACCGGGCAGAACTGGAAAATCTGCAGGAAAATGCGCTTTATGAGTACCGTTTGAAGTCACTGGTTCCAGTTACGCTTGAAGAAAAGATTTTTCCACCGGACGGGAGTGTATATACATTCAGAACTTTCGGGCGCGGCTGTGAAGATTTCAGTTTCGGCGTCTGCTCTGATTTGCATTCCAATGATGAACGTTTAAGAACGTTTCTGCAGTTGAAGGAGTTCCGGAACTGCGATTTTTTTGTTCTGCTGGGGGACTTGCTTTCGCACATCAGCGGGCACGAAGCTTTTTACCGTGGTTTTCTGGACAGCGCAAGTGAATTTTATGCCAAAAAGAGACCTCTGGTTTTTGTCCGCGGCAATCACGAGCAGGTGGGTTTGTTCACCGGTTCATATTCGCTGATGCGCCACTTTACCAACCGCACACACTATATGTTCCAACAGGGCAACTGCTGTTTTGCAGTGCTGGATGCCGGCAACGATCACCCCGATGATACTGTGCACCGCAATGATGTAATGGTGAGAGTTCAGCAGCGGTTTCTGGCGGATGCTGCCAGGTCTGATATGTGGAAAAACGCTGATTTCCGTATAGTCCTTATTCACATACCTCCGGTGGATGGTTCTTTTCACGCGCAGAAAAGCTGTGATATACTCGCGGCGGTTCCTGAAGATGCGCCGCCGCCGGATCTGCTGATCGGGGGGCATTATCACAAATATTTCCGTTTGACTCCGGGCAGTGAACCTTTTACGCCGCTGGGGAATGTTGAGAACAGCGATTTGAGTAAAAAGCACCCGTTTACTGTGATCGCCAATGATATATGCACTGCACTGCGGGTAGATGTTTCCGGAAAAACTTTGCAGATCACCGCTGTAACTGAAGACGGTAATATCATAGACCGTTATACAATAAAAACCCGTTACTGACTCTTTATTGCACAAAAAGACCGGCCCGGAGCGGCATTGCACCGCTCCGGACCGGATTCACGGGATGGGAATCCAATGGGGGATCCGTTCTATTAGAGTCGCAGTATGTTTGATTTGTTGCATTGTTATCTGAAAAAAATCGAAAAAAAATAAAAATATTGATTGATTTTTTATTTTCAGCGGTCTATATTGCAACAGGATTCAACTTTTCACCATTTCAGGAGGCGTTTTTTTATGAAAAAACATACTTTGATCATCTGCGGTATCGCCGCTGCTGTATTGCTGACCGGATGCGGAAAAAAGAGTGATCCAGTGCAGCGGATTGCCGGTGAACTGGATAAAAACGGTTCATACTATATGATCAGCGACCTGCGGGTAATGCCGTGCCAGCTGGAGGTTATGCTCAATAGAATCACTCCGGAAGCTGACCGTTTTCTTAAAAAATTCAATGCCCCGTTTGATTTTCAGACATTGCGCACCAGGGCAAAGGCTTTTCTGCTGAAGACCGGTGCTGATAAAATCCAGGCCGCCGGAGCCAGTTCCAAACTGTTTCCCAAAGAGCAATGCGGTAACAGCCTCTGGTTCCACAACCGTTCAGCAATTGCTTTGCGCGGAGATTCGCTGCCGGCATTTTTGCTGCCATTTGCGGGAAAAGATGTTGATCTTATGCAGTTTGCCGTACGCGTTCCGGAATCGGCAACGCAGGCAAATATAATGAATCTGGATCTGGCTGCGCTTTACAAATTTCTGCAGGAAGGTAAACATCTGCCGGAAATGTTTGAAACTATGGTGAGATCCTATTGCGGGTGCAGTGCTGAAACCTTGTTCAACGCCATATCCGGAACGGTGGAAGTTGTTGAGCTGAATGATGATATTATGCATCCGCAGGTGGTTGTTACCCTGCCGGACAAGGATAATCTGCTCTATAAACTTTGCGGCAGATATATGCTTTTTGATCCGGAAAAAACTGATGTGTTCAACTTCCCCAACGACGATATTCCGGTAACATTGCGAAAAAAAACCGGTCAATTGCAGATTTTTTTCGGCAAAAGCACACTTCAGGAATTTGATAGACTTATTGCAATTGGCAGAACAATGGCAGCTCGTAGCGATTTTGTATGGCGCAGCAGGCGTTTGCCGCAGCAGGCAACAGCTTTTGCTTTGGTGCGCTACTCCTATCTGAAAGTCGGAACCAACGATCTGGCGGCAGTCGGCGCGGTCAGGATCAATAAAGATGGTATCAATTTTTACGCCAACAGCGCATACGACTGGAACGGTATGCCTTTTGAATTTATCTGCAATATAATTCCGTACTGGGAACAGATTTATAAAGCGGTAATGCAGGCTGAAAAGCTGCCGTTTGCCGTTTCCGGCGACGAATGAATCTTATTTGGCGATTTTGGTGCGCAATTCCATTTTGCCGAGAAATTCAGCCACTTCGTACCAGGAATCCGGACGCAAATCCGGATTTTTTGCCAGCATTGAATCGATAAAATCGGAAAGTTTTTCATCGAAAAAACCCAACCGTGACTTCAGTGGTTCCGGTTTTTCGGTCAACTGCATTTGCAATACTTCATCCATATCCTGCGAATAGAGCGGCGGTTCCCCGCAGAACAGTTCATAGAGCATTGCTCCAAAACTGTAAATATCGGTTTTAGCCCCGATTTTTTCGTATTCACCGCGTACCAGTTCCGGCGGTACGTACAGCGGAGTCGCCATAAGCGAATCAACTTCCACAATATTGCCGCCGAAATGCGCCTGTCCCAGGTCGGCAAGTTTGGGTTCGCCATCGGCAGTCAGCAATATATTGGCCGGTTTGATATCGCCGTGTACCAGTTTTACCCGCCGCCAGGCGTATGCCATTGCTTCTGATATACGCACACCCATATGCAGGGCATCGGCAAATTCAAGCGCTCCGAAATTATCGAGTTTGTGTTCCAGAGTTTCGCCTTCCACCAGCTCCATAGCAAAAAAGCATACCCCGTTTTCATCTACTCCGGCTGACAGTGCCTGCACTATATTGGGGTGGGCAACCCGTGCCGCGGCGCGCGCTTCGGAAAAAAACTGGTTGATGCTTTCTTCATCATCAGCAAATTGGTGCATAATCAACTTCAATGCCACATCGCGCCGCAGCAGCGGCTGCTGGGCGGCGTAAACCACCCCGTTGGCTCCGCGGGCGATCTCTCCTATTACCAGATAGTCGCGCACCTGTTTGCCGGCAAACATTCCTTTGAATTGTTCACCGCAAGCAGGACAGACTCCGCCGGTGAGATCGGTCTGCATTGTGTCAAACGCCTGTTGACATTTGCTGCAATGGTATTTCATAGATTTCCGCTTTCTGACGCGTTGCCGTTATTGATATTTATTGGTCTGACTTTTTACGGGTTCTGCGTTTGACAGAAGCTGATTTTTCTGCAGTCTGCGGCTCAAAAAACACTCCGTCACCACTGATGACTGCTTTTACTGCAGACTTGCCGGTCAGATTGCCTTTGAGCAATTCTTCCGCCAACGGGTCTTCCAGATAACGCTCCACTGCGCGGCGCAGCGGCCGTGCTCCGTATTCGGGTTCAAAACCTTTATCCAGCAGATATTCCAACAGATCGTCGCTGTATTGCAGTTTGATGCTGCTGCCGGCAAGGCGTTCCGCCAATGCCTGAACTTCCAGTTTGACGATCTCCAGCAGAGCCGGGCGTTCGAGCTTGTGGAAAATCACCACATCGTCCACCCGGTTGAGAAATTCCGGTTTGAAATACTTTTTTGCCACCGCCAGCAGCCGGTCGTTTTCTTTTGCAGATACGCTTGCGCTGTCCGCGGCAAACCCCAGTGCTGAATTGCGCGTAAGCATCTCCGCACCCACATTGCTGGTCATAATAATAACCGTATTGCGGAAATCGATCTTGCGTCCCAGCGAGTCGGTCAATTTGCCCTCTTCGAGTATCTGCAGCAGCATATGCAGTACATCCGGGTGCGCTTTTTCTATTTCATCAAACAGCACCACCGAATATGGGTGACGCCGCACCCGCTCGGTCAATTCACCGCCGTCGCCGTGACCGACATATCCGGGCGGAGAACCGACCAGGCGGCTGACATTGAATTTTTCCATATATTCAGACATATCCACCTGGATGAGCGAATCTGCCGAGCCGAACATAAATTCCGCCAGCGCTTTGGCCAGCAAAGTTTTGCCCACCCCGGTCGGCCCCAGAAAGATGAATGATCCGATTGGACGCGCCGGATTTTTAAGGTCTGCCCGGGAACGGCGCAGTGAACGCGAAATGAGTGATACGGCATCATCCTGACCAACCACGACTTTCTGCAATTCGCTTTCCATAGCCAGCAGGCGGCGGCTTTCATTTTCCTGCATCTGCTGGAGAGGTATTCCGGTCAATTGAGACATAACTGCATTGATATTGCTGCGGGTGATCAGCGGACAATTTTTCAACTGCCCATCGCGGTGCGCCTGCAGCAGATCCTCCAGGGATTTACGGGCGGCGCGTTCCTGATCGCGGAACTTGGCGGCGGCTTCAAACTGCTGTTTGGCAATCGCTTTTTCCTTGCCTGCGACCGCATCTTTTATTGCTTTGTCAAGTTCAGCGGTGTCAGGCGGTTCCGGAGTATTGTCCAACCGTGCCGCCGCTCCGGCTTCATCCATAATATCGATAGCTTTGTCGGGGAGAAATCTGCCGGAAATATAGCGGTCGGCAAGCCGTACTGCCGCTTCAATGGCTTCATCGCTGTAACGGACACGGTGGTGTGCTTCGTAGCTTTTCTTCAAGCCCTGCAGAATTTTTATGGCTTCATCAGCATCCGGCGGATTGACGATTATCGGTTGGAAACGGCGCTCAAGCGCGGAATCTTTTTCGATGCCTTTGCGGTATTCATCAAGCGTGGTGGCGCCTACACACTGCAGTTCGCCGCGCGAAAGTGCCGGTTTGATGATGTTGGCTGTATCCATAGCGCCTTCTGCCCCACCGGCGCCCACGATGTTGTGCAGCTCGTCAATGAAAAGTATTACTTTACCGGAGGAACGCACTTCATCAAGCAGGGCTTTGATGCGTTCTTCAAACTGTCCGCGGTATTTGGTGCCGGCAACCATTTTGGTCAAATCCAGCGCATAGATCGATTTGTCCTGCAATATTTCCGGAACTTCGCCATTGACTATTGCCTGTGCCAACCCTTCGATAATAGCTGTTTTACCCACCCCGGCTTCGCCGATCAGCACCGGATTGTTTTTGGTGCGGCGGCACAATATCTGGATGGTACGGCGGATCTCATCTTTGCGCCCGATGACCGGATCAAGCGCTCCTTTGCGCGCCATTTCGGTAAGATTGCGTCCAAAGGTGTTCAAGGCCGGCAGATCACCGGAACTGTTTTCGTTTTTTGCCGGATTGCCGCTGCCGAACGGCAGTTCGCCATCTTCCTCCGGTGGCAGATATTCCGGATCGAGCGCTTTGGTTACTGCTGCCCGGACTCCGGCTATATCCACATTCATATTCCGCAGAACCCGTGCCGCTTCGCTTTCGCCGTCGCGCAGCAGCGCCAGCAGCAGGTGTTCGGTACCGATAAAATTGTAATTCATTATTTTAGCTTCGGTAGCCGCCAGCAGAATAACTTTTTTCAAACGTGTGGTCAGCGGCAGATTGCCTGCTTTCTCTACTGCATCGCTGCCGGAAGCAGTGCATTTTTCCACTTCCATACGCAGCTGCTCCAGACTTACTTGCATATATTTGAGTGCTTCAAGTGCCACACCTTCGTTTAATGCCAATATGCCCAGCAGCAAATGTTCAGTGCCTACACAGTCGCATTTGAGCTGCTGTGCTTCTTTTTGAGCCTGCACCAGTGCTTTACGCGCACGCGGTGTCAGATTGCTCTGATTGTTATTGTTAAATTCTTCTGCCATAAATCATCCTGATGTTTACCGTAGAACTGTTTTATCTGTATAAATTCTGACCGGCATATATACTTTTAGTTCGTTTTAATATCCCGCCGGAGCTGTCTGCCAATTAGCTGGATAGTTGCCCGGAATACGGCTGTATTCCCGCGCGCGTCTGTGCAACGTGCGGTGTTTGGATTTGACGCTGCCGGAAACGCTTTTTTCTGAAATTGCACAATTATCCGCTGCCGCTGATTCCTTACAGCTGCTGCAGCCCGCCGAACATAATAAAAAAACCACAGCGCACAACACCGCCGTGGTTTTTATTGTCCGGACCGAACATTTTATTACTGGTTCAGTCATAGAATATACTCTTGTTTTATTGAGCCGGCGGAGCTTCCTGGGGCTGTGCTGCCGCTGCGGGGGATGCCGGTGCTGCGGCCTGTTCGGTAACAAACCAGCCCTTGATGGTTTTCCACATATGATCTTTGATGTTGTAAACCGTGATTTCCTGCCACTGCAGAATCGTCATTGCAATCATCAGAATGGTGGAAAAAATTACCAGACAATCACGCAGAACAGGTACCCAAGCATTCTTTTTAGCCATTGACCAACTCACTTTCTGTTTTTGAGCAGACGGGCGATTTCATCATCGGCAAAGTAAACTGTATCGCCTACGCGCATACGCTTGCCGGTGCGCTTGTCGATCGGTTCTGCGATCGAAGCATTATCATCCAGACGGGTAATTTTGATCTTGTTGATATATTCAGCATCACCGCTGGACATTTCGCGTGCCACGGTCAGCACCGCGCCCTGCGGGATCTGCGGGTCAACATCGTTGACTTTGTTGCCGAACTGTTCCTGCACGCGGGTATTTTTACCCAGAGAAATTACCACAAAGCCGAACTTGTCATCCACTTCAAGGATCTTGCCTTTCTGCTGGCTCTTGACCAGATTCAACGAATCTTCGCAGCCGTCAAGCATCGGTTGACGCGGCACTTCCAGACCCAGTACTTTGCAGAGTCGCAGGATCTCCATATCCTTGCGCTTGATCGTAAGATCGCGGTTGTTGATTTCCTTCTTCTGGCTGGCGATAACCTGATTGAGGTTGTTAATGGTACGCAGACCACTCTGCCAGTTGTTGTAGAACTTATCCTTGTCGCTGCGGACTTTGCGGGCAGTGGTAACTACATCGCTCAAGCCTTTTTCGTAGCCGGATTCGGTCAGATTCGGAGTGGAGCCGCCCAATGCCGAAGAGATGTTGCGCACCTGCGAAGCATAGACGCTGTCACGGCGCTTCCAGAAGGCAATACGATTATCCATTGCCCGGTAAGCTGCCGCATAATTGCCGGATTTGAGCGCTGTTACAGAAACGCCTTTGGCGCCCAGCTGGTAGGCTGAATTCTGCACGCTGTTGAGAATAGCATTGTTGCGCGCTACATAAGTGGTGGCATATTTCTGCAACTGGCTGACTGTGTTGGAGTAAGAATCCAGGCGCATAAACTTTTCAGCCGTAAGTCCGCGCTGTTCGAGTGTGCGGCTGAGCTGCGAGAGTGCGTTGGCAAGAGCATCGCGTTCATTGACCACCTTGGCAGTCTGGTCGCTGAAGTTTTTCAGTACAGCCGGCAGATCGGGGTCTTTGGTATGATCGAGTGCTGTCTGATTGACAGCTCCGGCAACGTCGGTACCGCTGTTGCTGTCAAGTTTTTCCACCGCTTTGAGTACGTGTTCTGTAAAAGTACCATAGCCGCTGACAAGTTTGGCGCGTTTTTCAAACAGGAAAAACGAAAATATTGCTGAAGTCGCCGCCAGCAAAAAAATCAATACCGCCAGAAATACATTAAATCCCTTCATAGAATTCTCCGCTTTTTGATGCCGTTCTGCCGCTTTTCTGCAATATTGCACAGCGACCGCAGATGCCTGCAGAATAACACCGGATTTTTATTTTTAACTTATTTGATTACATCACACTCTGTGGGCACTTCCTTTATCCCCATTGGGTATTGCAAAAAGTGTACAAGAGAAAATTAGCACTTAAATTGCAAAATTCAACTCTGAAATACAAAAAAAATCCAAAAACTGTTGAAATATTTATGTTTTTCTGAAAATTTACAGTAAAAACAGCTTTTATAATGGTCTATTAATCCATTTTCCAGTATTTCCAGAATGTGTCGGCAATCATCTGGTAGCCTTCTTCAGTCGGGTGGGTACCGTCTTTGGTGAACAGCAGCCCGGTTGCCGGATCGCGGCGTGATTCATTGGCAAGGGTTGCTGCTTCCCACATTGTATCCAGCGGTACAAGCAGTGCACGCATATTGTCTGCCGCATCGCGCGCCATCATCCGGTAGGCGTACAGTATATCGCCGTGCATATCGTAAGTTGCTCCTTCAAAACGCCACAGCGGGGTGGCAATACAGAACTTTTTTACCTCGTAGCGCAGCCGCAGAAGATTGATCATCCACTGCAGGTTATCCCGGAATGCTTCAGGCGAAACGATCGGTTCATCCGCCCAGATGCCTCTGCCGACGGCGGCATCATTGGCTCCCAGGAAAATGCTTACCGCATCGGGTTTATGTACACCCACGGCGCTGTCCAGACGGGTAAGAGCTGACGGCGTTTTGTCGCCGCCCAGCCCGGCTTTTATTCCTTTGATACCGCGTGCTGCGAGCCTGTCTATGAGGTTATGGACATAGCCGGGATTGGCGGAAGTAAGACTGTCACCGAAAAATACTACGGTTTCGCCGGCGGAAAGCCAGGGCGATTGCAATGATTCAAGCATAAACAGAACCTTTCAATATAAATTAAGTGAAAACATATTTTCTGCGATTAATATAGCACTGTGCAGGCACTTTGCAATTGGCAGAAACTTTTATTTGCAGAAAAATGGCGTGAAAAGAACCGTTGGACTTTGCAATGACAATATTCCGGCAGTAAAGTAATATAGAATAAAAAAGTTGAAAAAGCATTATTCGATCCCGGAGAGCTGATTGCAGAAATGACTGGTGTCAGGAATAAAAATTTTATTGCCGGTAAACTCGTTGCGGCATTCCGGCGTTACCGCTGGATGATCCTGGCTGCTGCTCTGCTGGGCGGTGCCGCCGGTATCTGGCTCGGCAGATGTATGGCCAGAGAAGTTTATGCTGCCAAAGCTCTGCTCCTGATTTGGGCCGATGCCGGGACGGACAGTAACAGCACCCATTCTGCCGGCCGTATTGTTCTGAATCAGGATCCATACCGGAATATCGTGCATTATCCGGATAAATACCGTGAACTGCTGATCGACGCAGCGCGGGCAAAAACACTGCCGCCGGTGGATCTGGAAAAACTTCTGGAACATTCTGCTGCAGAGTGTCCGGAGTGTGACGGAGACCGTGTTTGCTGTTCATATATCGTTGAACATAAACTGGGCAATGCGCTGCTTGCGGAAATCTCTTCGCACTGCGGAAGCCGTTCCGGAGCCTGGAAAAAATTGCAGAATTTGATTGCAGCATTTACCCATCTGGCAGAAGGTAAGTATGCTTTGCGCTGTATGCCGGTTTTTTCCGATACGGCGAGTGTGCAGATTGCCGGACGGGTATGGCTGTGGATGACAGCCGGCGGTGTATGCGGAGGAATCGCCGCCGGAATGGCGGGGCTGTTTCTGGCTTGTTTCCTCTTTGTAAATGATCAGTGCATCAGTCGTTTGCGTGAGTTTGAAAAAGAAACCAATCTGCCGGTATTGGGCGTTTTGCCGGAGGTGCATAAATCTTTCGGTACCCGGCGGAAGCTGCTGGAAGATCCTGAATACCTCCGGGCGATGCGTTCTTTGTACATAACCGTAAGGTATGCTTTCAAGCAGAGCCGCCGGGCACGGGTTTGTATGATTACAAGTATGAAGCGCGGCAACGGAAAAAGCTCCGTGATTGCTGCGCTTGCCCGGGTTGCTGCAGATGAAGGGGCAAGGGTTCTGATTGTTGACAACAACTGGCGCGATCCGGCGCAGGCAAAAATGTTCAGACAGACCGGTGCGGAGGGACTGCGCGAATTTATTGCCCATAAAAAAACTTTTGATCAGCTGGTCATACGCAATGTTATGAATAATGTGGATCTGCTTGCCTGCGGCAGGCATTATGTCCGGCAGACAATGCTGATAAATTATCGGCAGTTGGAGGATCTGCTGCTGTCGCAAACGGCAAATTATGATCTTATTCTGCTTGATATTTCTGAACTGCAGGGAGTAAGCGACCCGCTGATTGTAGGGCGTGCTGCTGATCACCGGATCCTGGTGTGCGACAGTCGCCGGACTAACCGCAATAAGTTGGCAATGGGCTGTTGGCGTATGGATAAAGCCGGTGTCAGGCCGGATGGGGTGATCGTAAACTTTTTCCCGGCGGAAAAATTACGCAGAGAATATGAACTTTACCAATATTGTTATTCTGAACAGATTTGATTGCCGCCGGAAAATTCACTCTGCATAAACTCTTTGAGCGCATTGTGCCAGTCGGGCATCGGAGGTAATCCGTGCTGCTGGAGCATCAGTTTTTTCAATTGTGAATTTTGGGGGCGCGGCGCCGGACGGGGAAATTCTTCCGTGGTACAGAATACCACTTTCTGCTGCCGGCCGGCAAGTTTAAATATCTCCACAGCAAACTCCGCCCACGAACACGCGCCTTCGCAAGTCAGGTGAAATGTTCCGGTCAGTTCCGGGCGGTTCAGCAATTCGCGCAGTTTGCGCGCCACTGCCAATGCGCTGGTCGGATTGCCGATCTGATCGGCTACCACTTTGAGTTCAGGGCGTGTACCGTCTGCAAGTTTGAGCATTGTATGCACAAAACTCGGACCGCCGGCTCCGTAAAGCCACGATATGCGCGCTATGATATGATTGGGGCAGTATTTGCGTACTGCTTCTTCTCCGGCGAATTTGCTTTTGCCGTAAACAGTTCTGCCGCCGGTGGCTTTATCAAGTTCGCTGTAAGGCGTGCCGGAATCGCCGTCAAAAACATAATCGGTTGATATAGCGATCAGGCGGATATTTTTTGCCGCGCACGCTTTTGCCACATTGGCTGTACCGTATTCATTGATTTTGTACGCTAGGGCTGATTCGCTTTCGCACTTATCCACAGCGGTCATTGCCGCACAGTGGATAACTGCGTCCGGACGGTATTGAATCAGGGCTTTTTCCAGCGATGCCGGATTTGTTATATCAACTTCGGGCAAATCGGTCGGGATCACATCAAAATCGTGCAATTCGGCATTCAGAGTGCGTCCGAGCATACCTCTGCCGCCGGTAAGCAGAACTTTCATTGCAGATACTCCGGTGCGTTGAAGTCAAAGATTTCTGCCGCTTCCAGCATCGGGTTTTTGCAGTCTTTGGCAGACAGCAGTATCCGGTCTGACGGTATCTGCCAGTCGATCGCCAGCGCCGGGTCATTGAAGGCTATGCCGCGTTCGCTATCCGGCATATAGATATTGTCGCACTTGTAAGCAAAAACAGCCTGTTCGCTTAAAACTGCAAAACCGTGGGCAAAGCCGCGCGGGATAAACAGCTGTCTTTTGTTTTCGCCGGAAAGTTCCACGGCAACGTGCTGACCGAAAGTCGGCGAATTGCGTCTTATATCTACTGTAATATCCAGTACTCTGCCGCTTATCACCCGCACCAGTTTGGCTTGAGTATAAGGTGCCAGCTGGTAATGCAATCCGCGCAATACGCCGTAACTGCTGCTGGATTCATTGTCCTGCAGCCAATTGCAGTCCATACCGAGGGAGGCGTATTTTTCTGCGTTCCAGGATTCAAAAAAACAGCCGCGCGGATCGCCGAAAACGTCCGGTTCGATAATTTTTACATCCGTTATATTGGCAGAAACAACTTTCATAACAGCTTACCTGTCTTTCAATATCCGCATAAGATATTGACCGTAATCAGTTTTGAGCATATCTTCAACGCTTTTGCGCACTTCATCGGGAGTCATCCAGTTGTTTTCCAGAGCTATTTCCTGCAGGCACGCCACCTGAAGCCCCTGACGGGTTTCGATAGTGTGGATAAAGTTGGCGGCCTCCAGCATACTCTGATGAGTGCCTGTATCCAGCCACGCATAGCCGCGGCCGAGCGTTTCCACGTGCATATCGCCGCGCTGCAGATAGGCGTTGTTGACATCCGTTATTTCCAGTTCTCCGCGCGCGGAAGGTTTGATCGATTCAGCGATTTTCACTACATCATTGTCATAAAAGTAGAGTCCGGTGACGGCGTAATTTGATTTGGGTTGTGCCGGCTTTTCTTCAATGGATACAGCATTGCCGCCTGGGTCGAACTCCACTACGCCGAAGCGTTCCGGATCGCAGACATAATAGCCGAAAATGGTGGCGCCTTTTTCGCGCGCCGCCGCTGTGCGTACCAATCTGGAGAGATGCGCTCCGTAAAAGATGTTATCTCCCAGCACCAGCGCCACGCGGTCACTGCCGATGAACTCTTTGCCGATGATAAAGGCCTGTGCCAGACCTTCCGGTTCCGGCTGTACAGCGTAAGAAAATTCCACGCCGAAGTTGCTGCCGTCGCCCAGCAGACGCTGGAATGAAGGCTGATCTTCCGGGGTGGTGATAATGAGTATTTCGCGGATGCCGGCAAGCATCAAAACCGATATCGGGTAATAGATCATCGGTTTATCATAGACTGCCAGCAGCTGTTTGGATACGCCGCAGGTTATCGGGTGCAGACGGGTACCGGCACCGCCGGCAAGAACTATACCTTTCATAAAATCATTCTCCTTTGCCCAGCCGTTCCATTTTATATTCGCCGCTCAAAACCCGGGCGCACCAGGTATCTTTGTTTTCAAGATACCACAAAACGGTTTTTCTTATGCCGCTTTCAAAGGTTTCCTGCGGATGCCAGTCAAGTTCGCGCGCTATCTTGCTTGCATCAATGGCATAACGCAGATCGTGTCCGGGACGGTCAGGTACATAAGTGATCTGTTCGGAATAACTCCTATTGTCGCTGCGGGGGGCAAGCTCATCGAGCAGCGCACAGATGGTGCGCACTACTTCGATATTCTGTTTTTCGTTGTTGCCGCCGATGTTGTATGTTTCGCCGGGAACTCCGCGGGTGGCAACCGTGTAAAGCGCCCGGGCGTGATCTTCCACATACAGCCAGTCGCGGATCTGCCGCCCCCGGCCGTAAACCGGCAGAGCTTTGCCGTCCAGCGCGTGCAGGATCATCAGCGGAATGAGTTTTTCCGGAAAGTGGTAAGGACCATAATTGTTGGAACAATTGGTCACCAGCGTCGGCAGATCGAATGTCCTTTTCCACGCCCGCACCAGGTGATCTCCGGCAGCTTTGCTTGCAGAGTAGGGCGAACTGGGGGCGTAGGGGGTCGTTTCACGGAAAAAGTCGCCGGAGTCATCCAGATCGCCGTAAACTTCATCGGTGGATATGTGGTGAAAACGGAAAGCACTCTTTGCATTTTCCGGCAGCGCATTGTAATATTTACGTGCAGCCTCCAGTAAAGTGCAGGTGCCGACAATATTGGTCTGGATAAATACTTCCGGGGCGTCGATGGAACGGTCAACGTGACTTTCTGCCGCCAGATGCATTATGTGGGTGGGCTGAAAATCCGCAAAGATGCGGTCCATTGCTCCACGGTCACAGATATCAGCCTTTTCGAAACGGAACCGTTCGGAAGCTGCTGCCGGGGCGAGCGATTCCAGATTTCCGGCGTAGGTGAGTTTATCGATCACACACACCTGATCGGCGGTGCTGCTTATGATATGACGCACTACGGCTGAACCGATGAACCCGGCGCCGCCGGTGACAATGATCCTGTTACTCATAAATCCGAAACTTCTCCAGCTGTTTGGAAAATACTATAATACGATATTAAATCAAAAACAAATTTTTTGTCTGTTTTCTTTGTATTTTGCGATGTTTAAGAGAAGGAAAAGTGTCAGATTTTGCAATTTTTTGCGAAATATTGAGAAAAAATCTTCATTTTTGCTCATAATTAGTTGCAAGGTTGGCAATATGGTTGTATTTTAATAACAGTAGATTTATCTGTAAAAACCTATAATACTATAATACAAAGGAAGAAGATTATGGCAATGGAGAAATTCGATGTCTGTGTGATCGGGGCGGGCCCCGGCGGTTATGTTGCGGCGATCAAAGCCGGTCAGAAAGGTCTCAAGACCGCTCTGGTGGAAAAAGGCAATCTGGGCGGTACCTGTCTTAATATCGGCTGTATTCCCACCAAGACCCTGATCGCCAGTGCGGAAGTTCTGCACAGCGCTCGTCACGCGGCGGATTTCGGTGTGGAAATCGCCGGCGAGATCAAACCCAACTGGAGCAAGATGCTTGCCCGCAAAGAAGCTGTTCTGGATAAGCTCCGCGGCGGTATTGCCGGTTTGCTCAAGGCCGCCAATGTAACTGTTTTCAACGGCACTGCCAGCTTTATGAACCGTCAGAGCGTGATGGTTTCTGAAGGCGAAAATGCCGGCACCACCATTCAGGCCAAAAACTTTATCATTGCCGTCGGTTCGGCTTCGCTGGTTCCCGGATTTATTCCGCAGAGCCCGCGCGTGCTTACTTCGACTGAACTGTTGAGCATTCCCAAAGTCCCCAAGAGCCTGCTGGTGCTGGGCGGCGGCGTGATCGGCTGCGAATTTGCCTGTCTGTTTGCTGAAATGGGTACGGAAGTGACGGTTGTGGAAATGCTGCCGAGCATTCTGCCGCCGGTTGACCGCGAACTTGGTAAAACTCTTGCCAAGATTATGGAAAGCAAGGGTATCAAGATTATGACCGGCGCTCCGCTTGCCAATATCAAAGCTACCGGCAAGGGTGTTACCGGTGAAGTCGGCGCCGAAAAAGTTTCCGCTGAATATCTGCTGGTTTCCATCGGCCGCAAGCCGGTTGCCGGTGAGTTGAACCTGCCTGCCGCCGGTGTAGCCACCAACGAACGCGGCTGGATCCCGGTCAACGATTATGCCCAGACCAATGTGCCCAATATTTATGCTATCGGCGATGCCACCGGCAAGGGTATGCTTGCCCACTGGGCAAGTGCCCAGGCGGCAACTGCGGTGGAAGCCATCACCGGCAACCGCACTGCCTTGCCTGTCGATCAGATCCCGGGCGCTATTTTCACCACTCCGGAAATCGGTTCGCTCGGTGCCAGCGAAGAACAGCTCAAGGAAAAGGGTATTGCCTACAAAGTCGGTAAGTTCCCCTTTGCCGCGCTGGGTAAAGCTATGGCGATCAATGAAACCGAAGGCTTTGTCAAGATCCTTGCTGATGCCCAGACCGATGCCGTGCTGGGTGTGCATATCATCGGCCCGCACGCTACTGACCTGATCGCGGAAGCCGGTCCGGTGATGAAACTGGAATGCACCGCCCGCGAACTCGGCAGGGCCATCCACGCTCACCCGACCATCGGTGAAGCTATTATGGAAGCTGCCCACGCTGTTCACGGCGAAAGCGCCCATATCCCGAGCCGCAGACGGTAAGGTTCCTGAAAAATGAAATCAGAAATCACAATTATTGTTCCGATTTATTTCAAGAGTGAATGTGCTGCTGCCGGACGCGAACGCTTGCTGGCGCTGGCTGCAGCCACACACAAAGAAGCGGGCAATATTATGTACCGTATTCACGAAGTTCCGGGCCGACCGGAGCAGTATATGATCTACGAAAAGTGGCACGATCAGGCGGCATTGGATCATCATATGTCGCAGAAGTATCTGCTGGATTTTCTTGCCGATGAAGATAAACTTTTGGCAGGAGAAGTCAAGGGTACGATCTGTACCGAACTGGATGTGGACTGATTCCTGTTTTTCAGTGGCGGCATTGTGCGTATTTTCCGCGTGCCGCCGGTAAAAACAAAACTTTCCCGGGAAAAAATTCCTGAAGAATTTGTTTTTTGTAAAAATATGCGTTATATTTTCCGGAGATGATTGCATCAGCAGTCATTTCCGGTTTTTTTGACAATACAACCAACATAAGAGGTATATATTATGGCTATTCTTACTGCGCGCGGCGGCAACGGTACTCCGGTGCCGGAATCCGAAGTCAAGGCTATGCTTGTGGAACTTTTGGGCAAGATCGATAAACCGATGAAGAAAGTTCTGCTGCTGCCGCCGGATCACACCCGTCTGAACTCTTTTGCCGGCCCGATCACGGCTATGCTTTATGAAATGCTTACTGCCAAAGGCGCAACTGTGGATGTTATGCCCGCACTGGGGACCCACGCAGCGATGAGCGAAGCGGAACTCAAGATGATGTTCGGCGATGTTATTCCTATGAGCGCGTTCCGCGTGCACGACTGGCGCAATGATGTAGTGGAAGTCGGTACCGTTTCCGGAGAACTTATCAAAGAGTGGAGCAACGGCAAACTTGATTATGATGTCAAGGCAATGGTCAACAAGATTGTTTTTGACGGCTATGATGTTATCTTTTCACCCGGTCAGGTGGTTCCGCACGAAGTGGTGGGTATGGCCAACTACACCAAAAACATTATGGTGGGCATCGGCGGCAGCGATATGATCAACAAGTCGCACTTTGTCGGTGCGTCCTGCAATATGGAAAAGATTATGGGACAGGCGGATTCGCCGGTGCGTAAACTTTTCAACTACGCAGTGAATACTTTCCTTTCCGAACTGCCGATCTGCTACATCCAGACTGTACGCTCGCGCGGCGCCGACGGCGCTATGCAGACCGACTGCATCTACGCCAGCTTTGATGACAGCGCATATCTTGCCGCGGTAAAAGTGGCACAGGAAACCAACCTCACTCTTTTGGATAAGCCGCTCAAGAAAGTGGTGGTCTGGCTCGATCCGGATGAATTCAAGAGCACCTGGCTGGGCAATAAATCGGTTTACCGTACCCGTATGGCGATCGATGATGACGGCGATCTGATCGTGCTGGCGCCGGCGCTCAAAGAATTCGGTGAAGATAAGGAAATCGACCGTCTGCTCCGTAAATACGGTTATCACGGCACGCCTGCCACGCTTGAAGCTGTGAAGAACAATGAAGATCTGCGTAATAACCTCGGCGCCGCGGCTCATATGATCCACGGT
This sequence comes from Victivallaceae bacterium, assembly GCA_045587205.1. Classification (GTDB taxonomy): domain Bacteria; phylum Verrucomicrobiota; class Lentisphaeria; order Victivallales; family Victivallaceae; genus SIG78. The sequence continues at coordinate 409 of JAZNBV010000006.1, read as the reverse complement.
TCCAGCGAAGGCAGATTCCGCATTACCTACTGCCCCGGCGAATTTATGAGCCGCGAAGAGATCGAAAGCGTGGGTTTCAACTACGGCGATCTGGCGGAAATGATGGAAAAATATGATGTGAAGAATCTTAAAGACGGCTACAACACTGTTAATGCCGAAGAGATTTTCTACATCAGCAATCCTGCCCTCGGTCTGTGGGCGGTGCGCGATAAATTCTACAGCAAATGATCCTTCTGTAAAGAATGTATCAGCGGCTGCCATTCCGGCAGCCGCTTTTTTGTTGACAGTGCGCCGCATACGCGGGCAGTACGGTAGATGGTACCTTGGTGGCGCCGCATACGCGGGCAGTACGGTAGATGGTACCTTGGTGGCGCCGCATACGCGGGCAGTACGGTAGATGGCGGCTTGG
>JAZNBV010000005.1:0-34455 GCA_045587205.1 Victivallaceae bacterium | reverse complement strand
CAGCATTGCCGCCAATATGGCAATGATGGCAATAACTACGAGCAGTTCAATCAATGTAAAAATACTATTTTTCATTACAATATTTGCCAATATCAACTCTATATAAGAATAATATACCCTGCCCGGGCTGAAAAATCAATTTTACCGGCAGATTAAAAATGATTTTTGCTCCTTACTTCAAACGGATCCGTGGATCCGCCCACGCGCAGAGCAGATCCGCCAGCAGATTTATAAAAACAAACAGCAGCGCGTTGACAATGGTCAAAGCCTTGAGCAATGCCAGATCGGAGTTGTTCAGTGCATCGATCGAAGCATATCCCAGCCCCGGTATTCCGAAAAACGACTCCAGCAGCAGACTTCCCGTAAAAATAAACGGCAGCTGGGTCGATGCGCGGGCAATAACCGGCACCAATGCGTTGCGCAAAAGGTGTTTACTGAAAACCGCACCTTTGCTGCAGCCTTTGGCAAGCGCGGTACGCAAATATTCGCTTTTCAGCTCGTTGACAAACACGGTACGGTAAAACCGCACCCCACCGCCCAGACCGGAAACAACCCCCAGCAGCACCGGCAGCGCCAGATAACGCACTCCGCCCCATCCCCAGACCGGAAAAAGATTGCAGTAATACCCCAGAAACCACTGTCCGGCAAGGATCAGCACCAGATAACTTATACTCATACCGGCAACCGATAGAACAAGCAAGCCGCGGTCAACAAGAGAATCCTTACAAGCGGTGGCGGTCATTGCCAGAATTATGCCCAGCACCAGTTCCAATATAAACACCGGCAGCATTACTGAAAGCGAAGGAATTATTCCGCGCGCAACGATATTGTTGATCGGCTCGCGAGTGGTGACTGTCTTGCCGAAATTGAGAAAACTCACATAAGGAAAAGTGTTTTTTACATCCACAAGTTCCCTCAATGAATTGACAAACTGGCTGTTGAAAGCATTTTCCTGATAACGGAAAAAATCAACTTTATCAAGTTCGTTGTAAAAAATAATTTCTTCCGGGGCATTTTTCAGAATTATTTCATCCATACCCGACACATAATACTCTTTGTTACCGGCGCGCAAAACTCCAGTGCCGGAAATGACCGCCAGAACTTTTTCCTGCACATCAAATTTGCGCTTGAAAACAAACTTTCCTGCCCGCGCTCCACTATTGCCGCGTTCCACCTTGCCGCTTACCGTGATCCCCGGCAGTTCAACAAACTTTTCCCGGTAATCGCACGCAGTATAGACTTCGCTGGTTCGCCAGTGACCGTAAAAAAGCGGCAGATCGCTTTTGAGTTCACGCCGCAGATTTTCGATTTCCTGCGGTTTTGGGTTCTTGCCCAGCACTGCCGCCGCCGGATCTCCTGCCGCCATCTGAAAAAGCACAAAAGTCAGCAGCAATACCCCCAGCATCACCAGCACTGCTTCGCCCAGACGGCGGATTATAAAATTCACCATATTTTTGAAATACCTGATTTGCAAAAAACTTTTATTACTGTACAGTAATAATATAACACCGCTACTGGATTTTTGCTATGAGAAAAAGATTATTACTGCATATTTGTTGCGCTCCGTGCGCCTGCGGCTGTATTGATATGCTGCGCGAAGAGGGTGTGGAGTTTGCGTTTTACTTTTCCAACTCCAACCTGAACACTCCCGATGAGTTTGAAAAACGCCTTGCAGCCGCCAGAACTCTTGCCGATGCAGAAGATATTGAACTCTTTATCGACCCTTACGATCACGCCTCGTGGCTGGAACGCACCGGTTCACTGGCCGATGAACCGGAACGCGGCAAGCGCTGCAATGTCTGCTTTGAGTGGTCTTTGAGCCGTACTGCCCGGGCAGCGGAAACAATGAATTTTGATGCATTTGCCACCAGTTTGACCGTCAGCCCGCACAAAAACAGCCAGCTGATTTTTTCCATCGGACAGCAATATCCGGCATTTGAGTGTTATAATTTCAAGAAACGCGACGGTTTTGTCAAAGGCAACCGCCGGGCAAAAGCACTGGAACTTTACCGTCAGAACTACTGCGGCTGCGAGTTTTCGCTGAAAGAGGCATAAAAAAACTGCCGCAATAAATTACACTGCGGCAGTTACAGAGAGGTCGCGTTTTATCAGGTTCCGGATATACGGTTGGCGGTCGGAACATAAAAGCCGTCGCTGACTTTGAATGGATTAGTCTGAAACACATTTCCCGCCGGCGAAAGGCAGTTGATCGAACCGTGCCGGGTGCCGTCATCCGTTCTGCTGTTCATATTCAGCCAGTTGTTGGATATGGCAATACCGGAGGAGTTATCGTAGTTATTATCTGCCAGATGCGCGACATCTTCAATGCTTTGGGCATAGCCGCTGCTGTCATTGTTCCCCAGATACCGCACCAATGCTTCGCGGGTGGCTGCTTTGGGGACAACGCGGTTGTTCATAGTGTAGCTGATGCCGCGCCAGGCATCGCGCTGGATGGCGGAAGCCGGACAGGAGATCACCCCTTTGGCTTTATCGTCAAGTTTATCCAAGTCACCGAGATACCACAATGTAATATTGGTCAGATCATACCCCAGCAGATCCAGCACCATCATCGGCCAGGCATTACCAGAGCCATTCTGGTTGATACTGCCGCAAGTACGGTGCGGCATAATGGCATCATTATTGGAGTCGGCATAAAAAGCAAATGCTACACCGATATTTTTGAGATTGCCCTGACAGCTTGCGCCGTTAGCGCGTTTTCTTGCTGCCGAAAGTGCCGGCAACAGCATTGCCGCCAATATGGCGATAATAGCAATAACTACGAGTAGTTCAATAAGGGTAAAGGCGGATGCCTTTACCCGCTTGCAAGCGGGCTTTTTCATAAATCTGATACCTTTTCTGTTTGCGTTAAATTGCGGTTAAAAAATTCTCTCTCAATGCAATATAGTACATTGTTGAGTTTTTTGCAAGTTTTTTTTACAAATTATTTTTAATCCAACTCCAGCGTGACCAGTTCATAACTATTCTTGCCCAGACCGGTCTTTTCGGCATAATTAAGCTGTTCGGCACCTTTGAATTTTTTGCCGCCCTGCATTGCCGCATCGTGACAGGCCCGGTCGATCGCCACCGGGTCAAGCGAGGCAAAAATCCCGATATCATCGATGCACTCTTTCATCGGCAGCGGTTCGCAGTCGCAACCGCGGGTAATGTTCAATGCAAAGTTCAAAAATATGTGTTCTTTACCTTGACAGGCTGCAAAAGCATATTCCACCAGTTTTTCACGGAAAAATTTACCCTTGAAAAGCGCATCTGCCAGCCCCTGCCACGAAAGAATCGAAACCGCGTGATGACGGCAAACCGAAAAACACGCTCCGCAGCCCAGACATTTGCTCCGGTCGATGTGCGGCGATTTGCCCAGCGTTATGGCATTGGCCTGACAGCGGCTGACACACATACCGCAGCGCTTGCACAGCCATTTGCGGATACGCGGACGCACATTCATATGCATAGCAAGTTTACCGCCCTTGCTGGCAAACCCCATACTCAACTGTTTGATCGCGCCACCGAAACCCGCCAGCGCGTGCCCTTTGAAATGGCTCAAAACCAGCACTTGTTTATAACGGTCAAACGCCTTGCCGATGGTGCATTTATCAAAGTGTTTAAGTCTTACCGGCACCTGATAAAGTTCTTCGCCGGATTCGCCATCGGCTATTTCCACAGGCAGACGGGTAAATCCGTGTTCTTTGGCAAGTTCCAGATGCGAATCACGCTTGAACCGTTTGCCGCCATACAGCACAGTGGTTTCCAGAAAGCGGTCAGCTTTGTTCTGTTCTTCAAGATAATCGATTATCCCGTTATAACACGCAGCCTTGATAAATGTGCGGTTGCCCTTTTCTCCGAAATGGGTTTTGATCGGAATTTTATCAGCAAGTATCACGTTTTCTCCGGCAACAAGCGTTTCCAGCAGTTTGCGTGCAGCGCGGCTGATAACACTGGTATCTTTTACATCAATGGCTATAAAGTAAACTTTGCTCATAAAAAAACTCCCAACAATGCAAATACAAAAAACATTTTCAACTTTACACAGTAATATACAACAAAATAATTGAAATGCACATCAATACTGGTAAATATTGTTTGCTTTTTGCAAAAAAACAAGTTATTGTAATTAGTATTTTATGCAAATCAACAAAGGATACTATTTATGCGCGAACATTGTCCTGTATGCAATTCAACGGATCTGGTGCTTACCAACGGCACTTACAGCACCGGCTGCGGCTGTCTGGGATTGCTTTTATTCGGCTGGATCGGGCTGCTGCTCGGCTTGCTTGGTCTGGGGAACTACGAACTGGTATGCAAACATTGCGGGAGCCGCTGGCCGGTAGGCAAACCGCATCAGGCGGAACGCCGCGGCAGCGGGATCGGATGTTTGCTTCTGCTGATAATAATTGCCATACTTGTTGCCGCGCTGGGCTGCGTTGCCCAGAGGGGAGATATCGTCGGCGCCTGGCAGCTCAAAAACAGCCAGACCCGCGAACCGGTAACACTTTATGTTGCTGCCAACGGCAGATTTTTCGGTCACGGCGGAGTAAACCGTTATTTTGGAAAACTTTCCACGCCTTTTGCTGACGGCAGATTCAAGATCTCCGGCACTCCGGGGGCAACAATGATGTTCGGTCCTGATCTGGATAAAGAGCAGAAATTTCTGCAGATTCTCACCACCGCCGACCGCTGGCAATTTAATGACAATGCAGAGTTGGAACTCTGCACTCAAGATAAAGTAACAGCAGTTTTTACAAAATTAGCCATTCCATCTACTGAATATGCCAGATTGCAGAGTGGACAAGTGGAGTGATTTATGAAGATATTGAATGTTTGCAGTGGCGCTGTAGGCGCTTATTTTTGCGGCAGACTTGCCCGCGCCGGCAATGAAGTAGCCGTAACGGTGCGTTCCGACCGTGATCTGGTTGCCGCCAGAGGTTTTGATATAAAAAGTATCAACGGCGATTTCATCTTCCGCCCCGCAGCGGTGCTGAACAATGCTTCAGAATACAATGATCACGCTGATTTTATTATCCTGACCAGCAAAGTTCTGCCGGAAGCTGATATGATAAACCTGATTGCCCCGGCAGTCAGACCCGGCACCGTGATCGCGCTTATTCAAAACGGTATCGATATAGAAAATGCCATTGCCAAAGCATTTCCGCAGAACGAAATATTAAGTTGTATAACTTACATCGGGGTCACCCGCGTTGCCCCCGGAGTATTGGAGCATAAAGGCGGCGGCAGAGTAATTATCGGCAAATACCCCAATGGATCAAGCGCAAGCGCCATAAAACTCTGCAGTCTTTTTACAGAAGCCTCTGTTGCCGCAGAAGTAACAGAAGATATCGCATTTTACCGTTGGAAAAAGCTTTTGTGGAATGTACCTTATAACGCAATGTCAGTGCTGGGCGGCGGCTTGTTGACCGGAGAAATGACTCAAAGAGATGAGCTGGAAGCTGTTTCAAGAAAGTTGATGCAGGAAGTTATCAATACCGCCCGCGCCTGCGGAGTGGATCTTCCGGAGAGTCTGGTGGAAGAAAATGTTGAATACACCCGCAACTTTCCGCCTTACAAAACCAGTATGCTTATCGATTGCGAAAACAACCGCCCGCTGGAAGTCGATGCCATTGTCGGCAATGTGGTGAAAACCGCCCGCAAACATAATATTGCTGTACCGCATCTGGAAACCGTATATGCCATATTGCAGGCGTTTGACCGCCACCGGCGCAACACTGGTGTTTATGACTGCAAAAAATAAATCACTCAACCGGGGAAATCAACATTGAAAAGAGTTTCTGCAATTATTGTACTGCTGTGTCTGGCATTGGATCTTGCCGCCGCCCGGATCGTCTGCACGACTTATCCGGTGTGGATATTGACAAGAAATCTTACCCGCAACATAGACAATATGCAAGTATCTCTGCTGATGCCCGCCAATGCCGGATGCGCCCACGAATACGCCCCTTCTCCGCAGGATATGCGTAAACTTGCTCTGCCGGGAACCATATTGATCGCCAACGGGCTGCAGGTCGATGAACACATTGTGAAAATGGCAAAAAAAGTAAACCGCAGTTTGATATGTATTGCCGGCACCGATTCTCCGGGAAAATATGACGTCCATACCTTTGCCAGCGCAGATACCGCCAGAAATATGTGTGTAAAAACAGCTGAAGGTTTGAGCCGTGTTGATTCCAAAAACCAGCAGCAATACGCAAAAAATCTGGCAGATTTCAGCGCTGAACTGGATATGATCATCAAAGAGTTTCAACTTTTGCCTGCCGGCAAAACAGTTATAATCCAGTCAGATTTATTTATCAATCTTGCCGCGTTGTGCCGCTGTCGGATCATATCATTGCGGCACGAGCGCTCAACTGCCGCCAACAGCGCTGATTTAAAAAAGATTTATAAAGAATTACAGAAAAATCCCGATGCAGTGATCTGGCAGGAAAAAGACATTCCCGACCCGGCATTGAAGAATCTGCAGAAGCGCTTCAAACTGCAAGCTGTGGAACTTGATATGCTTGTCACAGGCCCGAATCCCCCTCCGTTGGAACATTACATAAGCGTTATGCAGAAAAATCTTGCTGCAATAAAGAAAGCGTGGCAAAAGTGATTCATAACATTCACCTGTGCAACTGTCCGCAGCATACGGCAATAAAAATCGAAAATCTTTCTGTGGAATTAAGTTCGGTAAAGATCCTTGACAATATTACCGCTTCGATCCCCGCGGGGGTATGTACTGCCATTGTCGGGCCTAACGGCGCGGGCAAAAGCACGCTTGCCAAAGCAGTACTCGGTTTTATAAAACCCTCTGCCGGGAAAGTGGTGTTTGCTCAAAATGGCAGCACTTTTTCAAGCCGCCCGCCACGCTGGGGATATGTACCGCAAAAATTGCAGTTTGACCGCAATATGCCGCTGACAGTTATGGAATATCTGGCAAGCGGTATATCACTGGTGCCGCTTTTCTGGAAAATCAGCAGCGGAGTCCGGCATAGAATATTGAATATGCTTGACTCGGTGGAATCGCTGCACCTTGCCGGACGGCAGCTGGGTAAACTCTCCGGCGGCGAACTGCAGCGTATTCTGCTGGCACAGGCACTTTTGCAGGATCCGGAGATTCTGGTACTTGATGAACCTGCATCAGGTGTGGATTTTCAGGGTGATAAACTCTGCTGCGGTTTGCTGGATAAATTCCGCAAAGAGCGCAACTTTACGCAAATAATGATCAGCCACGACCTTGCAACTGTTGCTGCGCACGCCGCCCACGTTATATGTATCAACCACCGTCTGATTTCAGCCGGTCAGCCATCCAAAGTGCTGACTGCCGGAAATCTGCGCGCCGCATTTGGAGCTCACGCCATACTGCCCCAGCTGCCCAACCATAACAAGGTGTGCTTATGCTTGAAACATTGACCGGATACTGCTGCGATTTTATCGGCAAACTCCCGTGGGAGTGCTGCCAGTACACTTTTATGCAAATGGCACTGCTGGCGATGCTTATAACCGCCCCGCTTACGGCGGCGGCGGGCGTTCAGGTGATAAATTACCGGATGGCGTTTTTTGCCGACACCATCAGCCACAGTGCCTTTGCCGGCGCGGCATTGGGAATTCTGCTTTGCGGAGTCAATGCTCCGTTGTGGAGTATGCCATTGCTGGCGGTGCTTATCGGGTTGGGTATAATGTATCTCAAACAGACAGGCAAACTCTCCGGAGATACAGTTATCGGAGTGTTTTTTGCCTTTACCGTATCGCTGGGGCTGCTGCTGACCAATAAAGAAGCATCTCTGGCAAAACTTTCGCAGAGCTTTATATTCGGCGATATATTGGCTGTAACGCCGCAAGATATATGTTTTCTCTTTATATTGCTGGTAATTTATGCAGTATTTATTACTTTTGCTTATAACCCGCTTTTGCAAATTGCCATCGATGAAGATTTATCGCAGGCGCACCGCATACGCTGCAAACTCTGCAATTATCTGCATATAATGCTGCTGGCACTGATTGTAATAAGCTGCGTGAAATCGATCGGGGTTCTGCTGGTCAGTGCTATGCTTATTGTACCGGCGGCAACGGCCAGAAATCTGGCAAAAAGCGCCGGCAGTACATTTTTCTATGCTGTAATCACCGGTCTGCTTGCCGGAATTACCGGTTTGTTTATTGCCGTTCAGGAATGGGCAAACACCGCCGCCGGGGCGGCAGTTGTAATGATAAACTGCATTATTTTTGTGTTCAGTATTATAATAAAACGCCTCTTCCGGCAATAAAAAAGCCCTGCACTGTCGAACAATGCAAGGCTGTAAAGGCTGCGAAAAAATCAGAAATTGCACTTTACCAGTTCCGGGTGATCCGGGTGGCGTTTCTGTACTACTTTAAGATACGCCTTTGCATCTTCCAATTTTTCAAATGCTTTCAATATACAGCGCGGTATATCGCTGCGTACCAGATCGTACACACAGTAAAATCCGGTTTCGCTCATTACCGGCAGCACCCACCCCGGACAGTGATCGCAATATATATCGCAAGGGCCGGCATCATTGTCCAGCACTTTTCCCAGGCTGGGGCAGCCGTGCATATAAAAAGTGTATGACTTACCGGCGCAAAGTACGGCATCAGCATCGCAGTTTTCTTCAAAAATGATCCGGTCCCAGTATTCTTTCATCCCCTCAAGACCTTTTTCTTTGAAATATTTTCCGCTATGAGTTAACTGGTGCCGTGCAATGGTGCTGTAATACTCATCGATCGCCGCCTGCCCTTTGCCTTTAAGATATTTGAACACTTCGGCATAAAATTTTACAAAATGGTCGCTGGGAATCATCTTATGCCTCCTTGCGCCGCAGAGTTTGCCGACAGCCTTTTTCCAAATGCTCCACTACGATTTCAAACGGTGAATTTTTGCACCACACTTTATTCATCTTATCTGTAGCGTGACAGATCAGCGGACGGTCATCGATATTTTCCTTGGCAAGCTGGCGCAATGCCGGACACTCGCGCAATTCCAGAACGGCAGTACCGTCAGGGTTTTCAGTCAATGAAAAATCGCATTTTTCGCGTTCAAGGTAATATCTCCAATGGCAGATAAGTTCCGAGGAATCTCCGCGCTGCATACGCTCATAAATGGATTTGTAAACCTTTTCAGCGGTATTGGTAAGCACTTCATCAACTGCCTCCATACCAAAGTGATCCAGAAGATATTTCAAGCCGACATAAGTACTGCCGTGAAAATCCAGATGAACCTCACCAGTGGAACAATAACGCATTTCTTCGGGTTTCATAAATTACAACCTTTCTCTTTTATAAAAATTGTTCAATCAAAATTGCAGCAGACCAGCTCCGGATGACCGGGATGGCGTTTCAAAACTTTTTCTCGGTATCTGCGGGCTTCTTCCAGATCTGTAAAAATCCCCTTCATACAGCGCGGAACATCCATACCGATCAAATCATAAACGCAGTAAAAACCGCATTTGGTAAATATCGGCAATATCCACCCGGGACAATGATTGCAGTAGATACTGCAGACACCGGCATCATTGTCGGTAACTTTATTCAAACTGGGGCAGTTGTGACTGATGGTTTTGTAGGTTTTTCCGGTAAATTCCAATACTTCACTGTCACAATTTTCTTCAAACCATATTTTTTCCCAGTATTCTTTCATACCGGCAAGACCTTTGGTCTGAAACAACTCCAGGCAATGTGTCTCCTGGTGGCGGCTGATGGTATCGAAATACTCTGCCACGGCTTCCGGACCTTGCGATTTAAGGTATCTGAATATCTCGTTATAAAACTTTACAAAATGATCACTCGGTATCATAAAAAACCTTCATTCAAAATTTGAACATATCAATTCAGGGTGTTCCGGATGGCGTTTGAGTGCCTTTTCGCGATATTTGCGGGCTTCAGCCAAATCGGTAAAAACCGCCTGCATACAGCGCGGAACATCCAACCCCACCATATCATACACGCAATAAAAACCGCACTTGGTAAATATCGGCAAAACCCAGCCCGGACAATGCTGACAATATATTTCACAACCGCCGGCATCATTATCCAATACTTTGGATAAGCTCGGACAATGATTCATACAGGTTTTATAAACCGTTCCGTTGTATTCAAGGATATCTTCATCGCAATTTTCTTCAATAACGATCTTATCCCAATACTCCTTCATACCGGCAAGACCTTTGGTCTGAAACAACTCCAGACAATGGGTTTCCTGATGACGGCTGATGGTATGAAAATATTCTTCAAGCGCACCATTGCCGGCCTTCTCCAGATATTTGAAAATTTCGGCATAAAATTTCACAAAATGGTCGCTGGGAATCATTTCCCCCCCTGTTGTATAAAGATTATTTCAAAAGCCACTCTTTTTCGCTGGCAATAACTTCATCAATAGCTTTGCTGCACTCTTCAGTAAGCTGATAATTGAGGAAGGTTTTGGCGGTATTGAACACATTCAAACGCACCATAAGTTCCTTCTGTCCAGCCATCCAGCAGGCAATGCTCTTGCCGCCGAAAACCTTGTACATAACCTCAACCAACCGATCCTGAATTGCCTGCGCTTCATCGTATTTACCTGCATAAGCAAGTTTGCACATAGCATCGGCGTACGCACCATTGAAGCATCCCCCACCGAACAGTACACCGTCATAGCCGGCTTTAAGATAAGTTACGCAATCAAATTCATTGCCGGTCAATACACCAAGCGTACCGTTGCGGCGCGCCTTGGCGGCCATAATCGCTTCGGTAAATTCAGGCAGACTGGCAGAATCTTTGCACAGCACGACTTTGGGATCGTCAAGAATTCTGCCCAGCACTTCCGGCTTAACTATTACGCTGGAGTGTTTGCCGCGGTTGTAGATGCCGACCGGGATCTGGCTGGCATCGATCACCTGTTTGTACAATGTATAAATAAAATCACCACTGTCGGCGTTAAGTTGGAAAAACGGCGGCGCGATCACCGCAATATCGATTCCGCAATCCTGATAGCGTTCCAGATTTTCGATCATCCGTTCCGCCGAATTGTCAGTTATCTGCATAGCCACCGGAATTCTGCCGTTGACATAGCGCACGGTCAATTCTGCCAGACGCATCCGTTCGCGGTCAGGCAGAAAAGGCCCTTCCCCGGCAGTACCGGCAAGAAACAAGCCTTTGATGCCAAGTTTGATCTGATGTTCCACAAGTTTTCTCAAAGCATCGCTGTCAACTTTGCCGTCAAGCGTAAGCGGAGTGGACATTGCCGACCAGGCACCTTTGAATGATTCCATTGAAAAACTCATAATATATGCTCCTGTTTCTGATTACATTTAATATGTAGTATTTATTTCAGACAAAATTAAAATACACGCGTACAATAAAAAAATCAAGTCCGTATTTTGATTTTCCGCATAAAAAAGCGTTGAAATATTGAAAAAACACCGAAATGTGCCATATTAATAATATGAAAAGATCCAATAACAATCTGACCGACCAAACCGAAAAGCAGATATATGAGTATATCTGCCGCCGCGGCTATACCTTTGGCGATGCACTGCCAAAAGAGGAAGAGCTGGCTGCTGAACTGAATGTATCGCGCACTATCACGCGCGAAGCATTGAGCCGTCTGAAAGCCGCCGGTATTATCGAAAGCCGCCGCCGCCGCGGAATGATCCTTAAAAAACCGGATATCTTCGCCGGGATGGAAAAACTCATAAGCTATGATCTGCTGGATTCAATCAGCAAAAAAGAGTTTGCCGAGCTGCGGCTGGTCATTGAACTCGGACTGGCTGACTTGATTTATCATCATCGTACCACGGTAATGATTGAAGAGTTATCCAATACAGCACGCGGCTTTTATCAGCCGGAAATAACTGTTGAAATGTACGAAGAACTGGAAAAAGATTTTCACCGCTACTTGTTCACTCTCTCCGGCAACAAACTTATTGAACGCTTTCAAATGCTGCTGGAGCCGTTTTTCTGCAGCAGCAGCCTTGTACTTACCCCGGACAAGGCACAACGAGCCGGCGATGATCACCTGGAACTGGTAAATATTCTGCAGAACGGTTCTCTGCAGGAGTGGCGCGAAGCTCTGCACCACCATTTTGCACATTACTTTGTCTGATTTTTCCGGGCGGAAACTTTTTTGCGATCGTGTATAAACAACTGGATTGCGTTCCAGCTGTTGTGCCACAAAACATAACTTATTACGCCCATCGCCGCCAGCGGGCCGGCATAGACCAGTGCCAGATAAATAGTAAGGGTGGTATTTTTCTGTCCCAGACTCTGACTGGCCTCCCGTCGCAAGCCCTTTTCGCCCAGCAGATGTCCGAGCGAAAAATTCAACGCGCACAATATCAGTGCAATCAAAGCCGTTTCCGCTACGATCCAGCCGGATACATCGGGATTCTTGCTGAAAAAATCCGCCGCGGTAGCAGCGATTATCAACAGAGTTATACTCCACAAGCCAAAGGTTCCGGTGCGGATCTTTTTCGGCCACTCCCGCGCTGCCGGATAGATTTTACGGATAACTGCTGCCGCACAGTATGGTATAACCAATAGAAACGCCAGCGATTCAAAGACCCGCAGCATAAAACTCATTGAGCTGTTGCCGCATACCCAACCGAGCAGACCGGGCATCAGGAATGCGATCCCCACATTGGTGACCACAAACGCACTCAACACATAACCGATATTGCCGTTGAGAAACCCCATCACCACCGCCGCGGCTGTTGCAGTGGGGGTGATCCCCACAAAAAATGCCGACTTGGCAAGAATTTCATCGCGCGTGATCCATTTTACGATCACATACGCACTGACTCCGATGATTACATTTACCAGCAAAAGCAGAAAGTGCGATTTCCGCAACTTCATATCCTTTATATCAAGCCCCAGGGAAACCACCAGCAGCATCGTCATCAAAAGCCAGCGGATCAGAAAACTGTACTGCGCCAGCTGCGGCACAAACAATCCCGCCCCCAGCGGGATAAATATCATTGCAGGTCGGATCAGGGTTTTCCACATAAAAACAGTTTCTCCAGAAAAAAGCAATCCCGTTAAAGCAAAAAAGGCGACCGCAGCCGCCCTTTTTTGCAAATTATAAACCGGTTTATCAGCCGTTGCGCTTTTCAAAGTCACGCATAAAGTCGATCAGGGCATCCACGCCCGCCATCGGCATAGCGTTGTAGATACTGGCGCGGCAGCCGCCGACAATACGGTGCCCCTTGAGCTGGGTCAGACCAACTGCAGTGGCTTCCTTGACGAACTGCGCATCGAGTTCTTCGCTGGGCAGACGCCACACCACATTCATACGCGAACGGCTTTCCTTCTGCACCGGGGTGCTGTAATAGCTGGTGCTGTCGAGGTAGTCATACAGCTTGGCAGCCTTGGCATCGTTGATTTTTTCGATACCGGCAATACCGCCGTTGGCCTTGATCCAGTCGGTCACCAGAGCCAGCAGGTAAATGGCAAAGGTCGGCGGGGTATTGTACAGCGAATTGTTTTCGCTGTAAGTGGAATACTTGAGCATAGTCGGCAGATTTGCCGGGGTGCGTTCCAACAGATCGTTACGCATAATCACCACAGCCATACCGCTGGGGCCGAGGTTCTTCTGGGCACCGGCATAGATCATACCGAAGTCGTTGACATTGATTTCGCGCGACATAATATCGCTGGACATATCAGCGATCAGCGGCACATTGGCATCGACTTTCGGGAAAGTGCGGTACTGGGTACCGGCAACAGTGTTGTTGCTGGTAATGTGCAGATAAGCAGCATCTGCCGGAGTGGCTTCCCACTTGGCAAATTCCGGGATATAAGCATATTTATCTTCTTTACTGGAGCAGACGATACGGGCTTTGCCGAGATTGGCGGCTTCTTTGTAAGCCTTGTTGCTCCACACGCCGGTATCGGCATAATCGGCAACCTTGTCACCCAGCAGGTTCATAGCCAGCATAGCAAACTGCATACTTGCACCGCCCTGGATGAACATAACCGAATAATCATCGCTGATCTTCATTAATTCTTTGACATTGGCAACCGCGCGTTCGATAACTTCAGTAAACTGCTTACCGCGATGAGAGAGTTCAACCAAACCACTGCCAGAACCCTTGAAATCGCAAAATTCCGCTTGGGCAATCTTCATCACATCCTCCGGCAGCATAGCCGGACCGGCACTGAAATTATAGATTTTCATAATCCTTTTTCCTTTTCTCGAAACGAGAGTGTTTGGTTGATTGAGCAATTAATATAGCACAGCTTTGTCAATTTTTCAAACCAACTTCGATAAAAAAACAACTAACTTCGATATTTTTTTCTCTAAATAGTTGATTTTTATGCAATAATGAAGCATTTTTTCTCTTTTCAGGCGGGTAAAACATTTTTGCTGCGCAACATTAAAATAATGCTCTGTTCCCAAACCTTTTCCTGGCATTTATCTTTTTGCAGCGCAAAAAAATAAATGCCCTTCAAGTTTAAAAAGTTTTCTGCACAAAAGTTAACTCTCATAGCTTTTATTTACCTACCCGTGTCGGGAACAGGGCGTTTTTTATTTTGTCAAACCGCAGCAGAATATTTTAGTTTTTTTCTTGCAACAGCGTGAATTTTCACAGAAAAAACATTGCAATTTACTTATAATAAACAAGTTGGGATTACTTTTATTGTTTTCAATAAAAGCAATCCCAGCGAAAGTTTTTGGAGCCGGCTTCATTTCATTACGCCGTGCCAAGAAATGGGGTTCCGCCGTCGCCAAAGGCTAGGGCGGGACAAGGTGGGAAAAAAAACAGTTTTGCAACACTCCTTTTTTTCACCAGCGGCAACCCGGTATTTTTTTTATTATTGACTGTCGTATTTACTTTTCAAAAAAGAATCTCCGCATATCCAGCAACGGCGCTGTAAATGCCATAAACCGTTTGATTTCTGCCCAGTCATTGAGCATCATTGCCATACCGGCACCGCCGGCATTGAACGGGCGGATACCGTCGGCACCATCCATCATAAAACGGTAGTAGATACTCTTCCACTGGTTATCCGTGCAATATACCTGCAGCGGGCGCTTGACCAGACCGGCTTCTTCTTCCGGAGTCGGGTCGTGACCGTCGATGGTGGTTTCCACGCGCGGATAGAGTTTGACCGGGATCGGCGATTTTTTGATCATAGCGTGGTAAGGTGCCAGCGGGAAAACTTTCTGCTCACCCAATTCATAGAATCCCGGAGAAATAACATCGACCAGCCCTTCTTCCAGGAACCGTTCCACAGGGGTGCCGTATTCGGCGGCGTTTTCGCAATCAACGTGGACTTCCAGCTGAATAGCGGGGTGGATCTTCTTTATTTCGTTACGGACTTCGCGCAGCCATTCAACCATAACTTCGCCGGTCATTTTGTTCCAGCGTTCGCTCAAATAATCATCTTTGGTACAACTGCCGTACAATTTGGTGAATTTTTCGATCAGCGGCTTGTCAAACCCGAAATAGATCGGGTGGCGCAGATAGTCGATCACCAGCGCATCCGGCTTGTAAGCGGCGATTTCTTTAGCCAACCCCAGATAAAAATCACGGATTTCCTTGTAAGCATAACTCGGCTTCTTCGCCCAGCTGTGTGTGGTAAAGAATTCCGGATGATCCATCAGATACTGGGAGTTTTTATCGCGGTCATCAGCATAAAATGCATTCGGACGCAGAGTAATGGTGTAGCGGACATTATACTTGGCGGTGGCTTCACGCAAAATCTGCAGCGAATCCTTGCCGGCAGTCTGATTGAGTTTCTCCATACGCACCGCTGCCAGGCGGTCGCGTTCGCGGAGCCACTTGAGATTGCGCTGTTTGCCGAACATTGTACCGATCTTGCTCGGATAGTTGGTGGCACTCGTTCCAATACACCAGTCATAAGCTATAACATTGCCTGCCTTCATACTCCGGATGCGGTCGTGCAGCATTTTTTCGGTGATTTCCTTGTAGAAAAAGTCGCTGAAGCCATCACCGTGCACAATTATGCTTTTGCGGCTGCCGGGAACAGTTTTTTCGTTAAAAAGTTTTTGCTGTTCCGCAGTTGCCGGAATAATAAATACTTCGCCCAGCTGATCACCGGCTTTTTTGGCAGTAAAGGTGATTTTATCGCCGGCTTTGAAGTCCACAATACCAACAAAGTTTTCGCCGCTGACCCACTGATTGCTGTCATATTTGGCAGCCCACATATCCAGAATAACATTTTTCTTTGTAAAACCGGGAGCGGTAAAGGTAAAATCACTCTTACCGCGCACCACCGCGTAAACTGCATACGCACCGCTGACCGGAACAGTGTATTCCACTCTGGCACCGGCGGCATCGGCATTGAAAAACTGCAAATTCAATGCGCCGGCCCTGACATTTTTAACAGTGCAATTTACAGCAGCAGGTTTCAATATCTGCTTGTTTTCAACATAAAAAATCTTTTCCTTGCGCTGTACCAGCGAAACGCCGTCATTGTTGTAAACAATTATTTCCAGATCGACAATTCCGGGCTTGACATTCTTCAAAACCAGCGGCACAACCGACACTTTACCGTCAGAAAACTCTGAAAGGCGCTTTTCCGCCAGCACTGCACCGTCTTTAACCTTGAAAACAACCTTGCCGTCAATATTTTTATTGCCGTTCATCACAAATGAACAGTTGAATTTACCATCGGTACTGAACGGAACAGTAAGTTCTTTAAGGTTAACAGCAGCAAAAGCCTTTACTTTTTTGGGGCCGAAATGCACGCGGTAGATATAACCGCTTTTATCCCACGGTATAAGAATACGGAAATATTTTCCGTAAAAATCACCGCTCAAAGTTACACGGTTCCACAAAGTAACGCGCTTGGCGTAATCTGTGGAAGTGTAGAAAAAACAGTTGACTTTTGCATCAATGGCTTTATAGTTTTTGCCATCCATACTTACATAAACGATCGCGCGGCTGACTTCATTGCCCTTGACATCATATTTGCGCAGCTGATCAGCATCAAGCACGATTCTGGAAAGCATCTCCGGATTGGCAAGTGCAAATTCCATATATTGCTCATTGTAAGGCAGCGCCAGACTGGCAGGACTCTTTTTTATAAAAGCCTTTTTGGTCAAATCGCCGTTTTTCGGAACCGCATCCCAGCTCCATTCAACGATTTTCACCGCATCCCTTGTCCAGGAAGTATCCAGCGTGGATACATCCGGCAGATTTTCCAGTGCGCCCAATGCGGTAAATCCTGCCAGACACGCCAGAACCGTACACATTTTTTTCCACAATTTCATAAAATCATTTCTCCTTTGCTGATTTATACATTGTGTCCAGTAATACATCTCCGGAAACAAGATATATCATCTGCAAGATAAATGCAAATATAATAAACAACACTTTTTTTCAAAATCCAACACTTTTTTCAGATTTCAAAAAATTTCTGTATAAAAAAAGCCGGCTGCTATCAAAACAGACGGCTTTTTACATACCTTGAATCGGCGTTATCTGGCAAAGTACCTTATCGCGCACTTGTCACGGCACTGTGCATACTTCATAAAGTACGGGTCATAGTACCAGAACTCCACTGTTCCATCCGTATGCAGCAGCATATTGCCGGGACGCCAGTTGCCGGTTTTGTAGAGCATCGGAATTGCCGGCTCCACCATAACCAGCGGCTGACTGTTGACCGCCAGATGCTTGCTCAAGGTTGAGTAATATGTACTGCCGAGAAATGTAAAAATCTCATAATCCGGAGCGCCTGCTTTATGCTCAAAGTTTCGAATCGCCGCCTTGAGATCGCGCCCCTCCCGGGTGGCAGTTACCAGATCATTCAGCGAACCGCGCAGCGGATTGCCGTTTTCATCGTGGGCATATACCTCGTGCCAATCATCACGGACGAAGTATTTGAAATACTCAAAATCGTAGATGAAGTTCTGGCAGGGCGCATTGGTTTTTTCGTCATAGTTGCTCAAGATGTGGTACTTGGGCATATTTGCCGGCTGGGTGAACGGCGATTCCCCCGTCGGCGGCACCAGCGGCAGATCGCGGTTCAAATGCGGCCGTGCGATCGCCTGTACACCATCACAGTTGTACATAAAGAAACTCCACGATGGTGCGTCGGCATTGGCAAATCCCAGAATACCGCGGCACGGCATCCGCAGATTCATAATTCCAACACTCCAATCTTCACCCACGCGGAAGACCACGCGGAAATCAGAAACCTCTTCGACAAGTTCCTTGTTCGGATCCCCCGGTTCGAGGTGTTCATCGTGCATAAATCCGGTGGAGATCATCAGATCAGCCCCGCGATCAAGAGCTTCCGCCAGCGCCTGACGGCTGCCGGCAACAACATTACGTTGCGGATCAAGCTCCAACACACACGCTGTTTTTGACGAAAAAACCATTTCAATACCCCCTGTTACAGACTTAACTCTATTTTACTTTGCAAAAGCCAGGCAGTCAATCTTCATAATCAGACGGAACTTATAATCTTTGCGCGCCCAGGGCATATAAACGCGGAAATATTCACCTTCAAAGTTACCCTTGAGAGTGATCTGTGCACCGGCACCGCCTTTGATTGCCCAATGAAAGACCTTGTCGCGGTTGATATAAGCAACAGCAGGTGCGATTTCCGGCTTGACCGGAGTGAATTTTTTACCGTCGGCACTGGTGTAAACCATAGCCTGTGCAAAGTCGGCATCTTTGACCGGATATTTGGCATCGGTCAGGTCAAGTTCCAGAACAATACGGGTCACTTTTTCGCTCTTGGCAAGTTTGAATTCAAAGAAGTGATTGTTATAGGGGAAAGCTCCGGCATTGCTGTTACCGGGGCTGAAGTACGGAACATTTTCAATATCTGCAGCAGTCTTGAGCAATCCCGGTTTGCTCCAGCCACCGTTTACGATCTTGAAAGCACCTTTGCGCCAATCTTTACCGATAGTGGAATAATCAACCGCTTCAGCGGCACTTACGACAGCAGCGCTGCAGAAAATCCCCAGCACGGCACCACAGAGAATTGCGATCTTTTTCATTGTTGAAATCTCCTTTTCTTTAATTTTCAACTGCAACAAAAAATACAGCAAAATGCCTTTGGAAGTTACATATAATCACTCTTTATAAAAAAAGCAAGAAAAATAAATAACACTTTTTTAAGATAAATAACATTTTTTTAACTTTTAAGTGTTTTTTGCACCCTTTTTTCTGAAAAACAGTTTTTGATACAGTAAAATTTGAAAAAAAAGCTGCGGGTGCTATATTAAGATGTCATTCAATAAAACTGAAGGAGAAAAATATGAAAAAGCTGCGTGTGATTTTCAACATCGCCTTTGCGCTTTTACTGGCGATCCAACTTTGCGCCTGTAGTTCAATTGGCAGCGCGTGCAATAAACAATCCGCCCCCCTGCCCCCCGGCGGCAAAAAACTCAAAGTCGGTTATTTTGTCGGCCAGGGCAGCCGCAGCAACGGAGTCTATTTCTGGGCGCAGCTGCTCTTTTATTCGCCGCAGCTGGAAGTAACTCTGCTGGAAGCACAGGACATCCGCGATGGTAAACTCAAAGAACTCGATCTGCTGCTGATCCCCGGCGGTTCCAGTGAACTGCAGGTAAAGGATTTGCAGGATTCCGGCAAAGCCGCCATCCAGGAATTTGTCCGCAACGGCGGTTCCTATATCGGTATCTGCGCGGGGTTCCACTGCACACTCAACCGCAAAGAACGCCTGGAACTTATGCCTTTTGAATATTGCCTTGGCGCCGGTGGTGCCCAGGCAGTGCTGCCGGTAGAAATCTCCAAACGGGGCGCTGAAATTATGAATATCCGCCCCGGTCGTTACAACGTAAGATACTCTTTGGGCCCCATTTCCAAACCAGGCAAGGATTGGGAACACGGCAAAGGTGAAATACTGGGTGTTTACAAAGGTACTGTCAGTCCCAAAGGTCGTCCCGGCGGCAACTTTTTCAATGCTCCGGCCGTAATTTACGGCAATTACGGCAAAGGCAAGATCATTGCTACAAGTTTTCATCCTGAATCTCATATTACCAATCACGATCTGGCAATGGGGTGTTTTTATGCAGTGGCAGGCTTCAAACCCACACCGCAGTTTCCCAAAAAGAATTTCCATCCGCTCCGGGTGGCGTTCTACACAGCAAGCACTCTGGGCAAAGAGCCGGTCAGGCGGATGCTGGAACTCAACAGCCGCCCGGAGATTGATGTAGTATTGGTTACAACCGGAGAGTTTTCCGAAGGTATGCTCAATCACGTTGATGCATTGGTCATTCCCGATGCCATTGATGAAAAAAATATTTCGCTGGCAAAGAACTGGGATGTCATCATCAATCCCTTCCTTGACCGTGGAGGCAAACTCTTTGTTTCCGGAGCGGAAGCCAAGGCTTTCGGCAAACACAAAAACATTACCGAGATCCCTGCCGGGGAATCCTTTGTTCCGGCAGTGCTTGATCTGAAGTAAACTTCAACAACTGTTTACCGGTATTCAAACGGCACTTTACCGCGGCGGAACCGCCCGGGAAAGTGCCGTTTATGCTTATATTGTACGACTCAAAACCGTTTACGGTAGTCACGGGGAGAACAGTTGTAGAATTTTCTGAACTGCCGCGAAAAATAATTTGAATCACGGAACCCGCAATTGGCAGCTACTTCAGATATTGCACAGTCATCTTTGAGCAGGATTTCAGCAGCTTTGGTCAGGCGCAGATTTAACAGGTAATCTATCGGCGAAGAACCGGTAGCTTCGCGGAAAACCGGCAGAAAAGTGCTGGGCGCCATTGCCGCGATTTTCGCAAGCCGCGCCACAGTCCAGTTTTCGCGGTAGTTGTTTTCCATCCGGCTGATGACCTCGCCCAACCGGAAGAGAGTCTGTACTTTGCTGTTGGAACTGCGCGAATACTCACGCGCAATCATTACAAAAATCTCCAGCACCCGCGAAAGCATCATCAAATCGCTGCCCGGACGGCTGTCGCGCACTTCCGCAAGCATACTGTTGAGCAGCGTACGCATCTTAAGCATCGATTCCGGCGCCAGATGCAGACGGCTCATAAAAGCGTGGCGCCGCCGGAACAGCGGTTCAAAAATAAAAAAAGCATTAAATCCGGAAAGCGAACGCAAACTGCGCAAGTGTTCTGTCAGATAGCTGTTGTCAAACATAATATTGTACATTTCCAGATCGTGCCGTTCCTGAAAATAATGTTCAGTATTGTCCTGAATCAAAAATATATCCCCTGCCGCCACCGGGTATGCCGAACCGTCGATCCAATGGCTGCCGCCGCCGCGGGTAATGATTATAAGTTCAGCAAAATTGTGCGTATGACGCATATCAGTAAGGTCGCCTTCGTGCTGAATCGGCGCATCGCCCTGAATGGAACGTATGGCGATCGGACAGCCGTCCTGCGGAAAATAATCACTGCGGTTGGCAATAACAGTCTGCATAAAACCTCTTGAGATATTATATTCGTAATATAATGCTAATTTTTCATAATATAGTCAAGGTTTTCAGATTTGCAAGCGCTATATTGTTGCAAAGTACAAAAATACCCGTAACGTACACAACCAAACCATCAGGAGGTTTATTATGCAGGGTACATTCCGTTTTTCGTTCGGACCGTGGAACATTCACGAAGGTGCCGACCCGTTCGGTCCTGAAGTCCGTAAATCCGTCCCCGTAAACACCAAACTTGCCGCCTACAAAAAGCTGGGCTTTGACGGCATCCAGCTGCACGACGACGATGCAGTTCCGGGTATGGACAATATGACTCCGGCGCAGATCATCAAAGCTGCCGAAGATCTGAAGAAAGTTCTCGATGACCACGGTCTGACCCCGGAATTTGTTGCACCGCGTATGTGGTTTGCTCCGCAGACCATTGACGGCGGTTACACCAACAACTGCCCCAAGTGCCGCGAATATGCTCTGGAACGCACCAAGCGCACCATTGATATTGCCAAGGCTCTCGGCACCAACAACATTGTGCTGTGGCTTGCCCGCGAAGGTACCTACATCCGCGAATCCAAGGACCCGGTCGTTGCCACCGAACGCATCGGTGCGGCTATGCAGATGATGCTTGATTATGACAAAGACATCCGCATTATGGTTGAATCCAAGCCCAACGAACTGATGGATCACACCTACATTCCGACCATCGGTCACGCTATTGCAATGGGTCTGATGACCAGCGATCCCAGCCGCGTCGGCTGTCTGATCGAAACTGCCCACGCGCTG
This sequence comes from Victivallaceae bacterium, assembly GCA_045587205.1. Lineage (GTDB taxonomy): Bacteria > Verrucomicrobiota > Lentisphaeria > Victivallales > Victivallaceae > SIG78. The sequence goes on along the minus strand of JAZNBV010000005.1, from coordinate 12,294 downwards.
CTTGCCAACCTTTCGCCCTCCGACGAAATGGGTTTTGCTCTGGCGCACAAGAAACTCTGGAGCGTGCACCTGAACGACCAGAACGGTCTGAAGTTCGACCAGGATTTGACCTTCGGCGCTGTTGACCCGCGCCGCGCCCTCAACCAGGTGCGTGTGCTCGATCAGCACGGCTTCGGCAACAATGGCGAATGGGTCGGTCTGGACGTTAAAGTTATGCGTACCCAGAAGGAAGGTGTGGATATGAAGCACCTGGAAGTCAGCCGCAAGATCTTCCTGCGCCTGCTGGAAATCAGCCGCAGTCTGGATGATGCCAAGATCGCCGAAATGGTCGGTTCGCGCGACTACGAAGAACTCAACTACTACATCCTTGATTCGATGCTGAAGTAAGTTGCGTTTTCTGTAAAACATCTACTGCCGCCGGAGCACTCTTCCGGCGGCAGTTTTTTTATCCGGAAAAACTGTTTTACCGCAATTCAACAGTTGCAGAAAAACTTAAACAGTGTTACATTAATCAATATAAAGAAAAACAGTTTTACAGAAAGAGCAATTATGGAAATAACATTTCAGCAGATTTTTTCGGGTATTTTCCTGACCCTGATCGCCGGTCTTGCCACCGGTATCGGCAGCTGCATAGCATTTTTTGCCAAGAGCCGGAATACAAGATTTCTTGCCGGGGCACTGGGGTTCTCCGGCGGCGTTATGATTTACATATCTTTTGTGGAACTGCTGGCGGGATCACAACTGGAACTTTCGGAAATATTCGGCAAACGCTCCGGGGCACTTATCGGAATCGCGGCGTTTTTCGGAGGAATGTTTATTGCAATGCTGATCGACAAACTTGTACCGAATTATGAAAACCCGCACGAAGTGCGCGCGGTCAGCGAAATGGATTCACCGCATCACAAAGATAAACTCATCCGCAGCGGAAAACTCTTTGCGCTTGCCATTGCCATACACAATTTTCCTGAAGGTATGGCAGTGTTCACTGCGGCATTGACCGATCCGGTAACCGGAATTTCCATTGCGCTTGCCATTGCCATACATAATATACCTGAAGGCATTACCGTATCCGTACCGATCTATCACGCAACCGGCAGCAGAAAAAAGGCGTTTGCGTACTCATTTCTTTCCGGTCTTGCGGAACCGCTGGGGGCGGTGGCAGCGTGGGCATTTATGCTGCCGTTCCTGACACCGGCACTTATGGCTGTAACCTTTGCTGCAGTGGCGGGAATTATGGTGTTTATCAGTTTTGACGAACTTCTGCCGCTGGCTGAAGAGTACGGAGAACACCATATATCCATTGCCGGTCTGATTGCCGGTATGCTGGTTATGGCGCTTACTCTGGTGTGGTAACAACATAACCAACAAGATTACAACAAAATAAACAATATTCCCCTTGCATTGTTATTGTTTCCGTGTTAAAATAAACACATACAGTAACCAAAACCATAACCAAAGGGGTTTATTAATGAAAAAAACATCGATTCTTTGCGGGGCGCTGCTGATGATTTTTCAGGCAGCAGCCGAAACAGTACACTATCCGGTCAACGATCCGGCAATGAAGTTTGCCGCCAATGATATGGCACGCTGTCTTACAGCGGTAAGCGGCAGAAAGTATATCAGCAGTCAGTCTGACGCCAAAAATGCCGCAGCCGGAGATATTGTTCTTGCAATGGACAAAACTCTTTCCGATCAGGAGTGGCATCTCTATTCGCGCGACGGCAAACTCTATATTGCCGGCTGTGATGTACCGGGAGTTCTTTACGGGATCTACACTTTTCTTGAAAAGTATGCCTCCTGCTCCTGGCTGGCGCCGGATACCGAACTTCTTCCGGCACAACCGGGGTGGAAAATACCGCAGATCGATGAAAAAAACAAACCGGCATTTATCCGGCGCGAAATGTTTGTCAGCAATGACTTTATGGATGGAATATGGCGGCTGCGCAACAAGGAAAATTTCCGCGCCAGTTTTGTAAATTACAATTACGGCAGTCCCCGCGATTGCCATACCTTTGATAATTATGTAAAATTCATCAAAGACCCCAAACTGTTCGGACCCTCCAAATCCGGCGGCAAATGCCACACTCTCTGTATGACCAATCCGGAAGTGCGCCGTATTGTGTTGGAGGAATTGCTGAAAAATATAGCCAAAGACCGCGCAAAAGCCAAATACGCTTACAACGCCCCCCGCATTTACGATATCAGCCAGCCCGACGGCGGTTCCGGTGGAGAATGCTGGTGCAAGGGCTGCAGAGAATTGGCGGAAAAAGAAGGTTCATACAGCGGCCCCAATCTGGATTTTGTAAATTATCTGGCGCGCGAAGTTGCTAAAAAATATCCCGATATATTAATCAGCACGTATGCATATTCCTACACAACCAATCCGCCCAAAACACTCAAAGCGGAAAAAAATGTGGTGATCCGCTACTGTTCGGGGTGGATGTTCAAGCCGTTGGTTGCCAACACTAAACAGGGGGATATGCTTAAAAAATGGGGCAGACACACCAATCATATTTCGATCTGGAGTTATTGGCGCACCTACAAGGGTACACTTTTTCCCCAAGTCAAGAGCCGCGCCGATATTGCCAATGAGATACGCTTCTGCAGACAGAACAATGTAAGTATGTATTATGCTGAATGTGAACAGCCGCTTTCCCGCTCATTTGCGATGCTTCAGCACTACCTGATGCTCAAGATGCTCGAAGACCCTGCACAGGATGTTTACAAACTTGCCGGAAAATTCCTTGAAGGCTACTACGGCAAAGCCGCTCCGGCAATGCTCGAATACCTCAATTATCTGGAAAAGCGTCAGGAAGAAACCCGTACCTTCCTGGATAAAGAATTTTTCACCACCGTCAACGCGCTGCTGGATAAAGCCGAAGCTGCTGTGCAAGACGATACACGCTCCAGTTTGCACGTTGCCTGGGAACGGGTGATCGTTGACCGTTCTATGTACGACAATCTGGCAAAACTGACTAAATCAGGCTATAAAACCGATATGCAGAAAGTTGCAGCGCGTTTTGCAAAAAACAGCAAAGCAGTGATTTCGGCCTGGAGTTCGCTGAATATCCGCCCGCAGATCAAAAAGAGCAAGATCAAAGCTGTGGAAATGGAAAGCGAATTTTATAAATATTTCCCGGTGGAGATCCCCGCACAGTTCAAGGACTGCGAAGTTATTGATATGCACTGGACGCAGATCAGAGTCACCGCACTTGCCGGAGGCAGAGTAGCTTATGTAAAAGATCCCGATGCCGTATGCGGCACAGCATTTTACAACCCCAATTACAAGATCAAAAGCAATTACTCCATCGGCTTTTACAATGGCTCGAAGCGCACCGGCGACGGAATCAATCTCACAGCGGCGGATATCCCCACCGATGGCAAATTCCATTTGTATAAACTGGGCAACGCCACTATTATGGTGCCGCTTTTCATCAACTTTGACGACAGCTGGCTCTTCCGCGCCTGGCTCGCCACAGTGGGGATCGTTCCGGAAGATTGGGATATCTGGGTATCTATGAAGTTTGCAGGGCCGCGCTTTGTCCCCGGCAGCAAGGAACCCGACCGGGTATTGTTTGACCGTATATTACTGGTCAAAGACCCCGATCCGCTGCGCCATTACAAGCCGGTAGATCCTTCTAAAAACCTTTTGAAAAATGCCGGTTTTGAAAAATCGACATCCAATTGGATCGACTCCTGGGGCAGAGCATCGGCAAACTGTTTTATCGATACAACAGAAAAGCACTCCGGCAAAGCCAGCCTGAAAATCGGCAATAAAGCCAAAGGTTATATCCATATCCAGCAGAATCTGGCAAATCTGGATAAATTAAATGGCGATCTGCTGATCCGCGGCTGGTACAAATATTCCGATGTTGTCACCACCACCGGACACATTCTGCCCTTTGTCGGACTGTGGACACTTACGCCGCAGGGACGCAACGGATACACCAAAAACCTGCTGAACTTTTACAGCGGCAATTACGATTGGCAGTATTTTGAAAAAATCATCTCTGTTGAAGATTTCAAACGCAGCGTCAAACGCTCCACCCCGGAATCAACCCGCCTGACCTTCCGGATCAACATCAACACCCAGCCCGGCTGGGTATGGGTGGACGATCTGGAAGTGATCCCGCTGGAAAAGAAGTAATTTTACAAGATAAGCAAAAAACAAAAACAGCCGGCAGAACACCTGGTTCTGACGGCTGTTTTTCTTACTGTAAGATAATTATATCAGACCGAGAAACGCACGTGGATAACATCGCCATCCTGTACTTCGTAATCTTTGCCCTCGATCCGGAGTTTACCGGCAGTCTGCGCGGCGTTCCAACCGCCGCATTCGACCATATCCTGATATGAAACCGTTTCCATACGGATAAATCCGCGGCACATATCAGTGTGGATCTTACCGGCGGCTTCCGGCGCAAGAGTACCTTTAGTGATAGTCCAGGCGCGGGATTCCATCGGTCCGGCAGTGAAAAACGTTATATAGTCAAGCAACCGGTATCCGGTCTGTATGACCTGCTCCAGGCCGGTTTCCCTGATACCGAGTTCTTCCATAAACATCTTGGCTTCTTCATCAGAAAGCTGACCGAGTTCTTCTTCGATCTTGGCGCAGACCGGAATCACTTCCAGATTCATTTCCGCAGCTTTATCCAGCAGTTTCTGTGCGTGCGGCATACTCTTGAAATCAGCCACACCGGCTTCATCGGTATTGGCGCAGATGAATGCCGGCATTGTGGAGAGCAGACCGAACGACTTGACAAGTTCCACAACTTTGGGATTGGTAATATCATATTCCGGACGGCGCCCTTCAGAAAGCTGATTGGCAATATCTTTGAGCAGCTCAAATTCCAGCTTGGCATCCGGCTCGTTGGAACGCGCCAGTTTGGAGGCTTTATCGCGGCGTTTTTCGACCATTTCCAAGTCGGCAAGCATCAACTCTGTGGTAATTACATCCAAATCTTCTGCCGGATCGACCCGCCCGGCAACGTGCACCACATCAGAATTTTCAAAAACACGCACCACGTGGGCAATGGCATCCACGCTGCGGATATGCCCCAGAAACTGGTTGCCCAGCCCCTGCCCCTGACTGGCCCCGCGCACCAGACCGGCAATATCGATGAATTTAAGAGTTGAAGGCACTATTCTGCCGGACTTCTCCATATCCGAAAGCACCTGCAGACGGGCATCCGGCACCGCTACGATCCCGGTATTGGGTTCAATGGTGCAAAATGGAAAGTTTGCAGCTTCCGCGCCACCGCGGCTCAAGGCGTTGAACAGAGTGGACTTGCCCACGTTGGGCAGACCAACCAGACCGCACGAAAAACTCATAATATATGATCCTTGGATTGTTCAGTTGTTTTTATAAAGTTGTGATAATATCTATAATTTACACCACATAACTCTTTTTTGCCACATTTCTGCAAAGATTTCGGCTTTTTTTCAGGTTGTAAACTTGTTAAAATCAACTTTCAAGGGTATATTACATTGAGTGTTTGAGTGTTTATAAACAGTAAATAACAAAGAGGAGTGTTTTATGGACAAAGTAATTGCCATCGACGGGCCTTCAGCCTCCGGCAAAAGTTCAGTAGCAAAAGCGCTTTCGGAGAAACTGCATATACCCTATATCAACACCGGCAGTATGTTCCGGGCTACAGCATTGGCAGCACAGAAACGCTCTATAAGTTTGGAAGATGAAAACGCTCTGGCAGAGATGCTTGAAACACTGGTTATGGAATACCGTCCCGACGGCAATGGCAACTTTGATCTTTATTGCGACGGTGAGTTTCCCGGCGAAAAACTCCGTACTGCGGAAATTGCCGCCGGCGCCAGCAAAGTCGGCACACTTCCGGCAGTACGCAGCGGCTTGAAAAAACTGCAGCAGAAAATGAGTTCGATCGGCTGGATTCTTATGGAAGGCAGAGATATCGGTACTGTGATATTTCCCAACGCGCAGTTCAAATTTTTCATTACCGCCAGTCCGCTTGAACGCGCCCGCCGCCGTCTGGCACAGGAAGGCGATAAAGCCGGCGGTTCGCTGGAAGAGGTGGCAGCCGCCATTGCCGAACGCGACAGACAGGACAGCACCCGCGCCGTGGCGCCGCTCAAACCGGCGGACGATGCCGAATTTATTGATAACAGCAATATGCTTTTTGAAGAAACATTGAACTATATTTACAACAAGGTGAAAGATGCCGTACTTTGATTGCACTTACCGTGTACCGTATGCCGACACGGATCAAATGCAGGTGGTTTACTACGCAAACTACCTGGAATATTTTGAACGCAGCCGCACAGAAATGCTCCGTTCGGTTGGATTTGCCTACTCTGAAATGGAAAAAATGGGCTTTCTTCTTCCGGTGCGGGAAGTCAATGTAACCTATCACTCCAGTGCCACCTACGATGATCTTCTGACTTTCCGCAGCTGGGTTGCAGAAGCGCGCGGAGCCCGGTTGAAGATAGTCAGCGAAGTCCGGCGCGATGAAGAGTTGCTGGTATCCGGCACCGTAACGCTCTGCTGTATCAATAAAGAGCATAAAGTTACCCGCCTGCCGGAAAAGATCCTTGAGGCGGCAAAGCTGCTTATGCTTGAAGACTGTTAAACTCCGGGAGTTTGTTATTATGAGTAATTTTATTGATCCCAATCAGTTGTATTTCCTGCAGTTCAAACCCATTTATATGCAGCGCATCTGGGGGGGAAGCCTTTTGCAGAAAAGTCTGAACCGTCAGGATTTACCGGAACTTGACAGCAACAGCGATCCCATTGGTGAATCCTGGGAAATAACTGACCGCGACGACGCTCAAAGTGTGGTTACAGACGGTGCATTGGCAGGCAAAACCCTGACCGAACTGATCGCTCATTACGGTCAGACCCTGCTGGGCAGTCTCTGGAAAGGCGGACGCTTTCCGCTGCTGGTAAAATTCATTGATGCCGGACAACGGCTCTCCCTGCAAGTACACCCCGACGAAGATTACTGCCGTATGTCGCAGGACGGATCAGAACCCAAAACCGAAATGTGGTATATTGCCGATTGCGAAAGTCACGGAGAAATCCTTGCCGGCCTGGCTCCGCGAACCAGCAAAGATCAGTTGATAGAAGCCCTCAACCAGCCCCGGGTGGCAAATCTGCTGCAGCGTTTTCCCTCCAAAGTCGGAGACAGTTATTTTATCCAGGCGGGAACAGTTCACGCTATCGGCGCGGGGAATCTGATTTTTGAAATCCAGCAGAACAGCGATACAACTTACCGTATCAGCGACTGGGGCAGAGTCGATAAAGACGGCAACCCGCGCAAACTGCATCTGGAACAGGGCATCAAAGCTATCGGCTTTACCAACCGCATTTCACCGCGGATCCCGGCTGTAATCGGAGAAATGCCGTTCAACCGCAAGTTTCCGCTGGTCGATCGTCACTGTTTCAAGGTTGACTGCCTGCATCTGGTGGAAAAGCACCCGGACAATACCGGCGGAATTTCCGGGAGTTTTCATTTGATCAGCGTTATGCAGGGCAAAGTAAAAGTCTGCAGCAGCAACCCCAACATACCGTCAGAGAATCTCGGTTTCGGCGAAAGTCTCCTGATTCCGGCGGTCTGCGGCAACTATTTTGTTGAACCCGAAGACGGTAAAGCAACAGTATTGAAAAGTTATCTGGCTTAAAATAAGGTTTTACAATATAAAATCAACAAGGAAAAAATATGTCCGACTTTAAATTTATTCTTGACCTTGAAAATTATCTTAAAGCTCAATTTCCCGGCAAAGCTGCTGATGATTGGCATATTGCGCCGGAAAAATGTCCTGAAACTATGGAAGGCGAACTGACGATCAATGCTTTCCGTTTTGCCAGAGTCTTCGGTCAGGCTCCGGATAAAATTGCTTCGGCGGCGGCAGAATATCTTGCAAGCCACCCCGATGTGGAAAAAGTTTCCACAGTCAAAGCATTTATCAATATAACGCTCCGCCCGGCGGCGCTCTACCGCGACACCGTTGCGGATATCGATGCTCTGCTTGAAAGCGTAAAACTGCCGGAAGCCCAACGGCGCAAGATATTGATCGAGTTTTCTGCTCCCAATACCAACAAGCCCCAGCATCTTGGTCACGTACGCAACAACACCATCGGCCAGGCAACCGCCAGTATGCTTGCACGCGTGGGCCACAATGTCATACCGATCAATCTGGTCAATGACCGCGGCATACATATCTGCAAATCAATGCTGGCATACGAACGCTTCGGCAATGATGTCACGCCGGAAAGTGCCGGCATCAAAGGTGACCACCTGGTGGGGAATTTTTATGTAAAATACGCTGCAGCTCTTTCTGAACAGATCAAGGAACTGCGCGCAGCGCGGCCGGATCTGGCAGATAAAGATGATGATGAACTCTTTCTGGAAACTGAAATCGGCGCCGCCGCACAGGAAATGCTCCGCAAGTGGGAAGCCAACGATCCGGCAGTACGCGAACTCTGGCAGAAGATGAATTCGTGGGTGCTGGCGGGATTTGACGAAACCTACAAACGCCTGGGCATTGAATTTGCCCACACTTATCTGGAAAGCCAGACTTATCTGCTCGGCAAAGACTTGATTGCTGACGGTTTGCAGCGCGGAGTTTTCAGCAAACGCGAAGACGGTGCAGTAATTGCCGATCTTGGTAAACTGGGCAAAAAAGTTGTGCTGCGTTCTGACGGCACCAGTGTGTATATAACCCAGGATATCGGAACCACAGTCAAAAAATACAACGATTATCAGCCCGAAGAACAGATCTGGGTAGTCGGCGACGAACAAAATCTGCACTTTCAGATGCTCTTTGCCATACTTAAACTGCTGGGCTTTGAGTGGTCGGATAAACTTTCGCACCTTGCTTACGGTATGGTGAACCTGCCCAGCGGCAGAATGAAAAGCCGCGAAGGCACCGTTGTTGACGCTGATGATCTGTGCGATGAAATGGCAAATCTTGCCTATACAGCCTGTAAAGAACGCGACAACGCCAACACTCCGGATGCAGAATTGCGTGAACGCGCCGAAATCATCGGTCTGGGTGCGCTTAAATTTATGCTTTTGAAATTCAATGCCAAAACCACAATTATGTTTGATCCCAATGCATCGATCCGTTTTGAAGGCGATACCGGTCCTTATGTACAGTACGCCTGTGCGCGAATCGCTTCGATCGGGCGTAAAGCAGCCGAACGCGGCTTTGTTCTTGACGGGGATGTGGATTGGAACTTGCTGACCAGTGCAGAAGAAAAACTTCTGGCTCTGGAATTGAGTTTCTACCCCTCCGCCGTGCAGCAGGCGGCGGCGCGTCGCGATGCGTCTGGTTTGGCAGAATATCTGCTGAATCTGGCAAAGAACTTCAACCGTTTTTACCGTGAATGTCCGATTCTGGCAGCGGAAAATGCCGCACTCGGTCAGGCACGCGCACATCTGGCGGAACAGACACGCAAAGTACTGGTCGATGGTCTGGCAACTATGACCATCAAAGTTCCGCAGAGTATGTAAAATATATTGAACAAAATATCTTTTGCCATAATCAAACTCAAATAAACGGGCACTCCGGAAACAACGCGATGCCCGTTAGTTAGTTAGTTAGTTGCCGCCGGACGCTGCAGCAAATATGACCAACCGGTCATATTTTACCGATAAAAGCGGCAGTACGGCTTGAAAAAAAAGATTTTTGTGGTATATTATCTACTGCAGGAAGAACTTGAAGCGTTTACATTCACCGTTGAATGTAAAAAAAACACAGGAAAAAATAACAATGGCTAAAAAAGCGGCAGACACAACCGGAAACGTCAAACGGCGCAGAGTAGTGTTTACAATTGATCTTGGTCCCGGCAAAAATGTAAGTCTTGCCGGCAACTTCAATGATTGGGATCCTACGGCCAAGCCGATGCTGGATAAAAACGGCGATGGTGTTTACCGTTGCACATTGCTGCTCAAGCCGGGAACTTATGAGTACAAGTTTGTTATTGACGGTGTGTGGTGCGTGGATACCAACAACCCGAATTTTGCGCCCAATGATCTCGGTACGCTCAACAGTCTGCTGACGGTTGAGTAAATCAATAAAAAGGTTAATTTTTCAACTCCGGGATAGCCGCAAAAGTCGGTTGTTCCGGAGTTTTTTACACAAGTAAATCAAAGGTGCTTTATGGACAAGATAAGACTTTACAATGTAGCCCCTTGCATTCCTTCAGAATTGCGTTTTCTTGAAGAACTTTCATACAATATGTGGTGGTGCAGCCATCCGGAGGCACAGAATCTCTTTGAACGCATAGACTCCGTACTCTGGCAGGAAGTAGAGGGCAATTCCAGATTGTTTATGAGCAAACTGCCGCAGAGCAAACTCGAAGAACTTGTTCAGGATCAGCTTTATCTGCGCGATCTTGAAAATGTAAAAAAAGCATTTCTTGAAGATGTCCCCTCTGACGATGATCTGCGCAACCGCAAGATAGCATACTTTTCAATGGAATTCGGTATTCACGAAAGCGTGCGTATTTTTTCCGGCGGTCTGGGCGTGCTTGCCGGAGATCATCTGAAAGCCGCCAGCGATCTCAAACTGCCGCTGGTAGGTGTGGGCTTGCTCTATCATCAGGGATATTTCCGGCAGGTGCTGGACAGTAACGGCTGGCAGCAGGAACGCTATCCGGAAAACGAAATACACAATATGCCGATCACCAGGGCACTGGATCCAGCCGGCAACGAAGTAACAATCAGCATCCAGATAGCCGACCGTATTGTCAGTGCAGCAGTCTGGGTTTTGAAAGTCGGGAATGTTCCGCTGGTTCTGCTGGATACAGAAATACCGCAGAATCCGCCGGAACTGCGTTCACTCACCTGGCGGCTTTACGGCGGCGATACCAGAAACCGTATCCAGCAGGAACTGCTGCTGGGCGTTGGCGGATACAAGGCGTTGGTTGCAATGGGTATAACGCCTGAAGTGTGCCATATGAACGAAGGTCACGCGGCATTTCTTTCGCTGGCAAGAATTGAACATCTGGTCAAAGAATATAATTACGAGCCGGATACCGCATTGGAAATCGTCTGGCGCAGCAATGTATTTACAACCCACACCCCGGTACCTGCCGGCAATGAAGTTTTTGATTTCAATCTGGTGCGTCCATTTGTTGCTCCGCTGTGCGCGCAGGCTGGAATCGATGTGGAACGTATGCTCAAGTGGGGTGTACCGATCAATGAACGGCATACATCGCAGGCGATGTCGATGACGGTGCTGGGTATGCGCCTTGCAAACTTCAGCAACGGCGTCAGTAAACTGCACGGACAGGTGGCGCGCCAAATGTGGAAAAATCTCTGGCCGGGACGGGCCCTGGATGAAATACCGATCAAACATATCACCAATGGCATCCATCCGGCATCGTGGCTGGCAACACGCAAAAGAACCCTGTTCAACCATTATCTGCCCGGTAATTACCTGATGAATCCTGAATACGAGAAACTGCGTGAACGGCTTGATCAGATACCCGATTACGAATTGTGGACCGCACACGAACTCTGCCGCCAGAGTCTGGTGCGCTACACCCGCCAGCGTTTGCAGAAATCTTTGAAATGCGTAGTAACAAATCCGGATGAAAACAGCAATCCGTCGATTCTTGATCCGCACATTCTGACCATCGGTTTTGCCCGCCGCTTTGCCACCTACAAACGGGGCACGCTTTTGCTGCGTTACCGTGACCGGCTGCTGCGGCTGCTTGCCAATAAAACTACTCCGGTACAGTTCATCTTTGCCGGTAAAGCTCACCCGGCAGATGATAACGGCAAACGGCTTATTCAGGAATTGGTGCAGTTTGCCCGTCAGAACGGTGTATCGCACCGGCTGGTCTTCCTTGAAGACTACGATATTGGTATGGCACGCAAACTGGTTCAAGGTGTGGATGTATGGCTGAACAATCCCCGCCGCCCCCAGGAAGCCAGCGGCACTTCCGGTATGAAAGCTGCGATCAACGGCAGCTTGAATTTGAGTATTCTCGACGGCTGGTGGGATGAAGCCTACGCCCCCGGCAACGGCTGGGCGATCCCGGGCAACGAAAATTATCAGAATCCCGATGATTGCGATAACTTTGAAGCTCAAGAGCTGTTCAATCTGCTGGAAACCGAAGTGATCCCGCTGTTCTACCAGCGGAGCAACAACGATCTGCCTACCCAGTGGATCCGCATGATGAAGAACTCCATTGCTATGGGGCTTGGCATGTTCTCCAGCTTGCGTATGGTGGAAGATTACCGGGATATGTTCTATACTCCGGCAATAAAGAATTACGAAATGTTCAGTGCCGACAACGGCTCAAAAGCC
>JAZNBV010000004.1:0-17571 GCA_045587205.1 Victivallaceae bacterium | reverse complement strand
CATACCCTTCTGCGCTCTGACAATGGGAGAAAGCACCATAAAGCGAGTTCCCTCTGAGAGATTAAGAATACGGTCAACGATCTGGTCAAGACTCTGTTGCTTGATTTCCTTGTGACAAACCGGACAATGAGGAACACCAACTCTTGCGTATAAAAGACGAAGGTAGTCGTATATCTCGGTAACCGTTCCAACGGTGGAACGAGGATTCTTTGAGGTGGTTTTCTGGTCAATGGAAATTGCGGGCGAAAGTCCTTCGATAAGGTCAACCTCAGGCTTGTCCATCTGTCCGATAAACATACGGGCATAGGAGGAAAGGCTCTCTACGAAGCGTCTGTGACCCTCGGCATAGAGTGTGTCAAAGGCAAGCGAACTTTTGCCGGAGCCGGAAAGTCCGGTTATCACCACAAGTTTGTTGCGCGGTATGGTGGTGCTGATATTTTTCAGATTGTGCTGGCTTGCGCCGCGGATCACGATTGAGTCAAACATTTTTTCTATCACCGGTTAACAACATTACGAAGTATATAATATACAGCCTGAACTCTGCTTTCGCAACCCGGCGATGTTATTTTTTATTTATCTGTGTTTTTCCATACACTGCTGCAATCCGGTATCAGTTCTCCGTGGCGCGCGGCTTGAACTGTGTAGAGTTCAAACGGTGTTCTGCTGTTGCGGCGTATTTCTGTATGGCAATCGCTGTAAAGAATGGTACTGTACATATAATCGTGCGGGGCAAACTGTTCGCCTGATGCTGTGATACAGGCAAAGTCGGCTGCCAGTGCCTTATCGACATTGGCCGGATCGGCAAGGCGTTCAGCAAAACCGCTGCTGCAGCTGCGGTAAAGATAAGCACTCCAGAGCATAGGCGTGCGGAGAAGATTTTCTGCAACCTTATCGCCCTCATACCCCGGTGAACCCGGACAACCGAAAATGCGGACATCGGCAGTATAACTGTTCAGCAAACGCCCCAGTGCGACAAATGTACCGTTGGGTAAACGCAATATTGGTATGCTGCTTTGTTCCATACCAGGCTGGATATTGGGGATGCACCCCTGATTGTCAGAGCTGTACAGTGTTACGCATCTGCCGATCTGATTGATATTTCCGCAGCAGGCGATCTGTCTGGCGCGGCTGATGCTGCCGGCAACCGCCGGCAGCAGGAGCGAAGCCAATATGCAGATAACGGCAATGATCACCAGCAGCTCCACCATTGTAAAACGGAATTGTCTGTTCACTCCGGCAACTCCATATTAAGCGCATTTGCCACCCCTCTGCCGTATTCAATATCAGCCTGCATACAGTTTCTGATGTGCCGCATCTTGATGAAATCCGGTACACTTTGCATACTGCGGGCTGTGTTTTCAAACAAGCGTTGCTGCTGCTCTGTGGTCATCTTGCGGAAACGGTTGCCCGGCTGGGTGAAGTAATCGTTGTCATCTTCGCGGAAATCGTAGTTATCTCCGTCGCCGGTTACCGGGGTGGGGGGCATTTTTTTGTCTGGCTGTTCCTGCCAGGCTCCGAAACTGTTGGGTTCGTAACTGATCTTGCTGCCGTGGTTCCCATCCACGCGCATCATACCGTCGCGGGAATAACCGTTGACCGGACAGCGGGGACGGTTTACCGGGATCAGGTGGTGATTCACCCCCAGCCGGTAACGCTGTGCATCACCGTAAGCAAAGAGTCTTGCCTGAAGCATTTTATCAGGAGAAAAACCGATTCCCGGGACAATATTTGCCGGATTGAATGCCGCCTGTTCCACTTCCGCAAAATAGTTTTTATAATTAGCATTGAGTTCCATCATTCCTACGGGGTGCAGGGGAAAATCCTCCACCGGCCACTCTTTGGTAAGATCAAAAGGATTGTACGGCAGTTTGCGGGCAGTATCTTCACTCATCAGCTGAACGCAGAGCTGCCAGCGCGGATATTCCTGGCGGGCAATTGCTTCGTAAAGATCTCTTATGTGGCTGTCGCGGTCCATACCGCAGAGTTTTTCGGCTTCCGCATCGGTCAGAAATCTGATCGGCTGCTGACACACCCAGTGGAATTTGACCCAGGTGCGTTTTCTTTCTTTATTATAAAAGCTGAATGTGTGACTGCCGAATCCGTGCATATTGCGGTAACTTGCCGGAATACCGTCATCGCTCATAGTGATAGTTATCTGATGCAATGCCTCCGGCAGACTGGTCCAGAAATCCCAGTTGGCTTCCGGCGAATGCAATCCGGTTGCCGGAGATTTTTTTACCACGTGATTGAGGTCGGCAAAATGGTTTGCATCGCGCATAAAAAACACCGGTGTATTGTTGCCTACCAGATCCCAATTGCCTTCGTTGGTATAAAATTTTACTGCAAATCCGCGGATGTCGCGCTCTGCATCGGCGGCTCCGCGGAATCCGGCAACGGTGGAAAATCGCACAAAAACTTCAGTAACTTTGCCGATTTCATTAAAAAGATCCGCACAGGTGTATTCCGTTATATCGTGCGTTACAGTAAAAGTTCCGTATGCCCCGGCGCCTTTGGCGTGCATCCGGCGTTCCGGAATTACTTCGCGGTTGAAGTTGGCAAGTTTTTCAATCAGATTGACATCTTCCATCAATAACGGACCACGCGCACCGGCAGTACGGCTGTTCTGATTGTCGGCAACGGGTGCGCCGAAGTTGGTGGTGAGTTTATCCTGTTTGTATTTTTCCATAGCAGCCTCCATAGTTGGACAGAAGTTTTGACCTGAACAATCAAAACTTTGTTGCGGAAAAATAAACAGTAACAGAAAACGGGGGTGTTGCAAAACATTAAAAAAGTTTGCAGCAACCTTTTTTTTATTTTGTCAAACCGCAGCAGAGTATTTTAGTTTTTTTTCTTGCAATAGCGTAATTTTTTTACAGGAAAAATATTGCAATTTACTTATAATAAACAAGTTGGGATTGCTTTTATTGAAACAATAAAAGCAATCCCGGAGAAGGTTTTGCAACACCCTCTTCTTATTTCAATCGGCGTCAGAGACCGATGACCTCAAAACCGGCATCGGTACGCATTTCATCATTGACATATTCAACCGGGTTATGATGGATATTGTACTGCGGATGATACATCTGGGTCAATGCCACGGCATATTCCTTGCCGCAGCACTTGCCATAAGTAGCGTGTACCTGTGACTGAATATCCATCATTTGCGGAGTAAACTGGCTGGGATAACAGCGCATTGCTTCTTCAGTAAGTTTAATATCTTCTCTGCTGACTTCGATCATATGAGTCGGCATCAGCTTCATACAGCCGCCGTTACCGCCGGAACGCCACATCAGCACCGGTATATTGCGCAGTTTTTCCGATGCCTGGAGCGCCCGCAGAACCATTGAACAGACAGCATAATGGTCGGGATGCAGATCGTTCATCGAATGGGTAAAAATGACATCCGGATTAACCTCTTCCAGCATCGGAATAAATTCTTCGCGGAACCACGGCAGACGCTGGGCAAAAATCCCCATCGGGCGCCCGGTGTACATAGCCTTGCCGATGGTTTCTTCCAATGTTTCGCGGGTGGAGAAATCAGGAAAATAGAACTTGAACGGGTTTACTTCGCAAACTTCACGGTACAGATGCCAGGCGCGCAGATGAAAGGGATGCAGTTTGGAAAAGCCCATAATCTTGGAGGCTCTGGCATTTTCCGCAGTACGGGCATCGAGCAGATCCTGCGCTTTGCAGTTTTCCTTCAAACCGGGAGTCCAGGGACCATCGACCATTGTCCACTGAATACCTTCAGCGCCGTTGCGCATCAGGCGGCTCGCTACCGGACCGATGCGCAATTCAGTATCATCACAATGCGCTCCGATACAGAGAAATTTGCGTACTTTGCTAAAATCATCAGCAGTGAATTTTTCTATCATAATACACTCTCCTTGTTTATGCGTAAGTCAAACCAACCAAAGTAATATACACCGGAAAACAACATTGTCAATGTTCAGAACATTTTTTTTATCAATGCAGACAAACTATAATCTTTCAACCTCAAACAGAGGAATTTTTGGGAGCAGAGCCTTTTTATTTGGCGGGAGTAAAAAGATTTTTCACCTGAAAACCGCCGAACACCTGTTCTTCACTGGAACGGGCGGCTTTGCGGTTGCGCGCTCTTACGCTCTGCACATACGAACGTTCCACGCTGTTGAGTTCGCTGTCAATGGCGCCTGCCGGCGGCGGAACTTCCGCGCGTGCCGGAGTCGGTGAAGGCTGCCGCCGGGAAGTTTTACGGTTGATATTGCGGACTTTTTTCTGCTCCGGAGCCGGGTTTGATTTCTGAACCGGCCTTTCCGGGGGCTGAAGAGTTCTCTTTTCTACCGCAGTATCGGTGATATTTACCTGCATAGAAATCTTTACATTCTCTTTTTCCAGTGGAGTCACCGGCGGAAGATCATCTTTGCTGTTACCGCTGCGGCACCCGGCAGCGGCAGAGATCACTGACAGAGATAAAAGACAAAAGAAAAGATTTTTCATAAAAAACTCCGTTATGCGGCTGAAGAATCTGCCTGAATATAAAAATAACTCTTTTTTTTTAACATAACACGGCTTAAAAGATTTGTCAATATGCAAATACGGGTGTACATTCATTAATGTACAGTTTTTTATACCAAATAGAAGGAATCAGGAAAATGAACTGCTCTTTTTTCAAAAATATCGCCGCTGTTGCGGTTGTTGCCATTACGCTCTGCGGTTGCGCATCCAAAGTGAACATTTCTGAAGTGCTCCAGCAGCCGTTGGAGAGTTCAGTGCGCACCCGTTATCATCTGTGGTACACCGATCAGGAAAATATTTCGCCGCTCAACTTTATGGAGGGCAAATTTATTCCTGCCGGGACTGTTATCGAGCCGGTATCTGTTGAACGCGGTTCCTATGATATGTGGGGCAGTGTTTCAGTTGTTGACGGGTCCATAAAGTTCCGGACTCCCGCAGACGGTCAGGAATATACCATACGTTACGACCAGCGCCTGACGATGATCCCTATCGAAGACTTTATCCGCCAGCTCTTTACCGTTGAAAAAGCCGATGCCGTTTACAGTGCTGTTCCGGAAAAAGAACTTGCCCGGGTCAAGGCCGGCAGGATCGAAAAAAATATGCACCGCGCCAGTGTTATGGTGGTGCTGGGTCCCCCCGCAAAAAGCCGTACTTCGCAAATGACCAACCAGAGTTGGCTTTACTGGAAAAACCGCGATGTGGTTTTCCGCATAATCTACAAAGGCGACAAGATCCGCACTATCGGGTCTCTGGATAAACTGGATTTCTGAAGCAATGTGCAGCGCCCTGTTCAGTGCCGCAGAGCTGGCAGATGCTACCGGCGGAGTATGGCAGTGTTCCGCAGAGCCGGATGGTTTGTGGAGTATAAATACTGACAGCCGTACCGTCCGCCCCGGCGAATGTTTTATACCTATTGTCGGGGAGCGCTTTGACGGACACGATTTCCTTGACCGGTTGCCGGAGGGCGTGATCGCTCTGGCTGAAAAAGGCAGGAAAGCGCCGGAAAATCTGCCGGTGCTGGAAGTAAAAAATACCACCAAAGCCTATCAGGCAATTGCCCGTTTTCACCGGCAGAGATTTACAAATCTTACCGTAACAGCCGTAACCGGCAGCGTGGGCAAAACCTCCGTCAAGGAGATGCTCCGGGCGATTTTTACCGAAGCAGCCGGCGCTGATGCCGTACTTTATACCATTGGCAACACCAATAATCAGATCGGCGTACCGCAGAATCTTCTGCGCCTGACCGGCAGCATAAAATACGCCATTATCGAAATGGGAACCAATCACCACGGCGAGATCGCGCCTTTGAGTCATACCGCGTTGCCCGATGCGGCACTTATCAACACCATTGCCGCCTGTCATCTGGAAAATCTGGGCGATCTCAATGGTGTAGCAAAAGAAAAATCCGCAATTTTCCAGGCAATGAAGAACCCCGGTGGTCTGGCTGTCTATCCGTCTGAATGTGCGGGGCTGGAGATCATAAAAACTGCGGCACAGCCGTTCCGGCAGATGATGTTCGGCTCTGGCGGTGCAGTAAAAAGCAATTATATTCAAGGGTCACTTACCGGATCGGAGGTGGAACTTGTTTTTGACAACGGCAATGTAAAAAAGCGTTTTACCTGGCAGCTTACCGGCGAACATCAGGCGCTCAATGCCGCCGCCGCCGCCACGCTGGCTTACGGTCTGGGCATTGACCCGGAAATCATTGCCCGCGGCTTGAGCAACACGTCACTCCCCGGCAAGCGGATGAATACAGTGGAATTCAACAATGCTGTGTGGATCAATGATGCCTACAACGCCAATCCGCGGAGTATGCAAAGTTCCCTTGAGTGCATTGCCGGCAATTCCGGCAGCAAGCCGCTGCTGCTGGTGCTGGGCGATATGCTGGAACTCGGGGATGCGGAAATAAAATATCACCGGCAGGTGCTGGAATTTGTACAAAAGCGCTTTGCCGGACACAACTATACACTCTTTACTCTGGGGAAACGCTTTGCAGCGGCGTTGAAAGAACTTGACAGCGTACCGGAAAAGTGGCAGAATTTTGACACGCTGGATTCCGTACAGAGTGCAATCAGCAGACACCGCCGCGACGGTATGATAATTTTTCTGAAAAGTTCCAACTCAACCGGCTTGAGCAAGGTGGAAATGTGCTGAAATATTCTCAAATATTATCAGTTCTGGAAGATCTGCTTACGGCTCCTCCGGTGGGGGACATTCTGCTGGAAACAGCTGCAGCACAAATCACCAACGACTCGCGGCAGGTGATAAAAGATGCCGTTTTTGTTGCAATTCCCGGATCAAGAAACGACGGTTTGCAATTTGTACCGCAGGCGCTGCAGAAGGGAGCCAAAGTTATTATTTCGCAAACTCCGGCAGCTGTTCTTCCACCGGAAACGGTCAATTTGTGCGTCAGCAATGCCTACACAGCTTACGCGCGCCTCTGCGAAGCATTTTACGATTATCCGGCAAACACCCTGAAACGCTTTGCAATTACCGGCACTAACGGCAAAACAACCTCGGTTATGATCATAAGAGCGCTGCTCAATTATCATAAACTCCGTTGCGGATTGATTTCCACAGTGGAGTATGATACCGGCTGCGGCACACCTGAAACAGCCGACCGTACAACGCCGGAAGCCGGTAAACTGTTCCAATATATTGCTCAAATGCGCGATAATCATCTGGATGCATTTGCTATGGAAGTCTCCAGTCACGCGCTGCATCAGAACCGGATCGGATCGTTGAAATTCGATGCGGCGATTTTCAGCAACCTCACCGGAGATCATCTGGATTACCACCATACCTTTGAAGATTATTTTTGTGCCAAACGCAAACTTTTCATTGAACATCTGGCAGAAAACGGCATTGCCGTGATAAATTGCGATGACGCATACGGCAGAAGATTATCTGCTGATCCGGCGGTAAAAAATGTTGTATCGTTCGGACAGAATAGCGGGTTGTGGCAGATAAAAAATGTTTCAGTGAACCGTTCCGGCAGCAAATTTACTTTGACAGACGGCTGTATTGAGCAGAAATTTCAAACCAATGCCGTAGGTCTGCACAATATATACAATATCACAGGCGCAGTGCTGGCTCTGCATCACACCGGGATATTGCCGTTGAAAAGTTCGGCGGCGATCCTCGGAACGGTAAATATAAACGTTCCCGGGCGGCTGGAAACATTTATTCTGCCCTCCGGAGCGACAGCGATTGTCGATTACGCACATACCAGTGATGCGTTGAAAAATGCAATGCAAAGTCTCAAGCAGCTCTCTCCGAAAAAAATTATCTGCGTTTTCGGTGCCGGCGGCGACCGCGATAAAAGCAAACGACCCCTGATGGGCAGAGCAGTTGCAGAATATGCCGATGTAATCTATCTGACCAGCGACAACCCGCGCAGCGAAAACCCTCTGCAGATATTGGAAGATATAAAAGGCGGGATCCCCGCCGGTTTCAAAACTCTGCATATAATACCTGACAGGCGCGAAGCAGTCAATCAGGCATTGCAGTCAGCAGATGCCGGGGATATTGTCCTTATTGCCGGCAAAGGTCACGAAGATTATCAGGAGATCAACGGCGTAAAACACCACTTTGATGACCGGGAAATCGTCAGAAATTTCTGCAAATGAATTCGAACCGGAAGTTTATTCCGCCGGCTCCTGACTGCTGTTTTTATCACCCGGGCAGACTATCAGCAGCACTGAAACAAAAATCAGTATTATACCGGCAATATTCAAAAGATTCAATCTTTCGCCGAAAATCAGTACTCCGACCATAAGCCCGGTTACCGGCTCCAATACTCCGAGTATTGCCGTAGGCGTGGCGCCCGCTTTGGCAATGCTTATTGCCATAAAAGCCAACGCTATGATGGTGGGGAAAAATGCCACGCCCACCAGACACAGCCACGCAAACCAGTCGCACGGTACACGCATAGACGCCCCGCAATCCAGCCTTAACAGATAAAGCAGACTGCCGAAAACCAGCGTGTAAAATGTCAGTTTGGTACTGGAAAGATTCTTCATAGCACTCTTTTTGACCGCCACAATGTAAAATGCGTAAGATGCCGCCGATGCCAGCGACAGCAATACCCCCGCCAGCGTAACTTTACTGCCGCTGCCGCCGTTGGCAAGCAGACTCAATCCCGCCAGCGAAAGCACAATACTTATCACTGTAACAAGCGATATACGCTCGCGGAACACAGTACACATTGTCACCGCCACGATCACCGGATAAACAAACAATACGGTCGAAGCCAACCCCGCATCCATACACTGATACGCCAAATAAAGCGTCAACGCCGAAGTTGCCATCAGCATACCGCCGGCAAAGAGCGATACGGTCTCTTTCAGGTTGATTGTAAAAGTGATTTTTTTGCATAACATCACCGGCACAAGCATCACTGCCGCCAATGCAAAGCGGCACAGCAATACCTGATCGGGCGTCATACCCAGTTTGTACAGCGGCAGGGCAAAAAGCGGATTCAAACCGTATGCGCCTGCCGCCAATGCTCCGCATATCAGACCGGCGGTGCGGGTGGAAATTTTCATATATTCAACAGGCGTTTAATGTTACCGCGCGCAATCTTTTCAAACGCCTCTTCCGAAAGTTTACCCGACTTTTTGAGGTCGATCAAAAATCCTGCCAGCGGCAGATCCTGATCGGCATAGCATATATCGGTACCGAAGCAGAGGCGATCCTGGAACTCATTGAGGAAATGTATGGCATTATCCACATCGCGCGCCAGAGCATTGTAGCCGCTTCCGGCAGAGAGATCGCCCCACAGATTTTTGTAGCGGCGGAAAAGTTTGGGTACAGCACCTTCGGCACGCACCGGATAATCGGGGTAACGGCCGCGGTCAAAGACGGTTTCCAGTACACCCATTTCGCTCCAGAATGCCGGGCCGTGACCGAAAAGGATCAACTTTGGAAAACTGCGCAGGATCATTTCCAGTTGCGGCAGACCGGGTTCATCGACCAGACCGTAACTTCTGCCCACATAAGTTGTATCATCAAAGATCACCGGCAGTCCGGCGGCTTCAAACTGCCGCAGAAGATTCAGCACTTTGGGATCGCGGAAATACATATTGGGCATAAATTCACCAACCCCCAGACAACCGTGTTCCTTGAACCAGTTGATCCACGGCGAAAAATCGGTAAATTCCGAATTGCCGATACCGCGCGGGTCAATATTGAAAAATGGTATGAACCGGTCAGGATAGCGTTTGCAGATCTCCATAATTTCCTGATTGGACTGCGGCAGATAGGTTTCCGGGCCGATCAGCGGCAGCAGGATGCCTTTTTCAATATCCAGTTCATCGTAACGCTTCAGAACCTCTTCAGCAGTACAGAACTGGGTATATCCATCCTGCGGCGGGCAATCAAACAAATAGGCGTGGCCGTGTACATCTATAAACATAAATCTTTTCCTTTCCCGACAAAATGTCGATATTACTTTCTTATCTTGGGCAATACTATATATACTGTTGTACCTTTATTGAGTTCGCTCTCCACCCCGATAGAACCCTGATGACTCTGAACTGTACCGTATGCCATAGCCATACCCATACCGGTACCCTGCCCCACCGGCTTGGTGGTGAAAAACGGTTCAAACATTCTCTTGAGGGTGTTTCCGTCCATACCGCAACCGTTGTCGCTTATGCTCAAAAGTGCCGCACTGCTGCCGGAAGCGATATGTTCCGGCAGAATCAGAACCTCCGGCAAATGACTGGTTTCGCACTCAATGAGTTTCAGCTGCAGCTGCCGCTCGCGGTCATTTACACTGCGCAGAGCATCGCGGGCATTGATCAGCAGATTGAGCACCACCTGCTGCAGCTGGATCTGGTCGCCGCTTACCAGCAGCGGTTTATCGGCAGTTTCAACTGCAAATTCAATATCCTCGCTGCCGGGCATAAAAAGTTCGGCTGTCCGGCGCACCAGCACGCGCAAATCAAATTCGCTTTCGCGGTATTTACCTTTGCGGGCAAACCCCAGCAGCTGACTGGTCAGGGAGCCGGAGTTTTCGGCTATTTCGATGATCTTGCTCAAATGGCGGCGGCTCTTTTCATCCAGAGTTTTGTTGAACGCTATCAAATCCGCGTGACCGAGTATAGCGTGGATATTGTTGTTAAAGTCGTGTGCCACCCCGCCGGCAAGCTGACCCAACGCCTCCATACGCTGCGAGTGGGCAAGCTCCTCGTTAAGGCGCTGTTTTTCGGCTTCCAGATTGCGTTCTTCGGTAAGATCGCGCCCCATAATTATAAAAGCCTGCAGGGAACCGATCGCCAAAGCTGTTACGGTCAATGCCAGATAACAGATCTGACCGTTTTCGCTGCTATTATCACTTTTACGCAACAGTTCCACATAAAACTGCCCGGTGCTGCCGGATCTGCTTTCCGCCTGCTGAAAGGCGCGGCGGCATTCGGCGGCATCGTGTTCATTGAAAAATCCGGCAAAATCTTCGCCGGTAAGTTTGCTGCCCGGCAGCAGCTGTGCCGCCGCCCGGTTGGCATCCAGTATCTTGCCGGTACGGTCGGTAACCAGAATCATTTCCGAAGCATTTTCCAGAATCACCCGGTAACGGCCTTCCCACTCCAGCAAGTTGGCTTCCAGCAGTTTGCTTCTGCCGTATCCGCCGATAAATGCAAACAGTATTTCCAACGGTTTTGCCGGAGGGCTTTCGCTTTCTCTGCCGATTTTAGTTATGTAAAGTGTCAGCAGACCGGCCAGGTAGATACCGCAGATGCCGCGCACCGCCAGCAGCGGAGGCAGCGAACTGTATTTATCCTGCCAACTGCCGAAACTCATCAATTCGTAGATCAGCGTTTCCACCATCAGCGCCAGCACAACGGCTCCGCAGCAGCAGAAAAAGAGATTTTTGCCCGTGTTGCGCAGACGCGAAAAAACCACCGGCATAACCATAAATGCCGCCAGCTGACCGCTCACTACGCCCAGCATTGAACGACGGGTACGCTCCAACAGAAAGTCAAATGCCTCCAGCGGCAATGTTCCAGTAACCGAATAAGTCACCCAGCGCATCTGCAAACGGCTCAAATCCCCCAGATAAAAGAAGACTCCCATTGTAACCAGCGCCCCGATTATCAGCCGCTGCAATGCCAGAACACCGTCAGAAATATAGACCAGCAGCAATGCCGAGATAAACGGCACGAAAACCACCACCGGCGCTATCTGGAACGACACATAATCGTATCCGTTGAACCGCAGATCCGCTCCGCAGAGAAACTCTCCATACACCAGAAACATCCCCAGCACAATGGCAAACGGGGTTTCACCGATACTTTTGCGCTGACTGTACAACAACAGCATAACCACAAAAATAAAGGTCATTTCCAGAAAGATAAGTAAGATTGTACCGGTTATTCCCATTTTATCCCGTCAACTGTGTTTTTTATCCGGCAGAGCACAGTTTGAGTCTGTCGCGGAACTGCTGTGCGCGGAACACATTGCACTCTTCTTCAGAAAGTATTCTGCCGGCTTTTTTCTGCAGATGCCCCGGCGGTACTGACATAAACAGTTCATTGATAACATCAATATCCAGCGAATTGAACATATTCATATCGACTCCGAGCCGGATGCCGGAAAGCGAATTGTATGCTTCGCGTGCGGTGAGGATCCCGGCATAGCGCAATATGCCGAAACAGCGTCCCACTTTATCGCGCAGCCGGTTGCGGCAGACTTCCAGCAGTCTGTCGCGTGCGTGTTCTTCCTGACTGCAGATCTGATCGGCAACCTGACCGAGCCGGTCAATGATATCTTCTTCGCTTTCGCCCAGCGTGCTTTGATTGGAAACCTGATAAAAATCGCCCAGATTTTCCGAACCTTCACCGAACATACCGCGCACGGTCAACCCTAATTTTGACAACCCCCGCTCCAGCGGTTTGATCTGTTCAGCCATTGCCAGCGCCGGCAGATGCATCATTATTGATACCCGCATACCCGTACCGACATTGGAGGGACACGCGGTAAGATACCCGAGTCTGCTGTCATAAGCTATATCAAGCACACCGCTCAATTTGTCATCGGCAGCGTTGAGTAGCTTCCAGCATTTATGCAATTGAAGTCCCGGTAAAACCGCCTGCAGACGCAAATGATCCTCCTCATTGACCATCAGAGCAAGGTTCTGATTACTGCTTGTATGCAGAACGGCATTGTTCTCCTTTGCCAGCAGTTCCCGACTGGCAAGGCGACGCTCAAAAAGAATCTCTTTTTCAAGACTGCTCAAATCATCTGCGGCAATTCTTATGTGCGATCTGCCCAGTGCAGCAGAACGCTTTACTGCCGCATCTGCCACAGCGCAGATTTCCGCAGATACAGCTTCGCCTGCCGCAGAAGGAAACGGGAAATCCCCTATATTGCGTGCCAGACGGATGCGAGAACTTATCACCACCGGCGAACCGGAAGCACTGCCGTCAAGAAAATTGACCGGCTTACTGAGCAGCGAATCGATATATTCAGAAGCACTTTTACTCATCATTGCCGCCTTTTTTGCATTTTTTTGCTTCATTGCAGAGTTTTTTAAGCTCATTGATTTCATCGCGCAATTCAGCGGCGCGTTCGTAATCTTCAACTTCAACAGTTTCCCGGAGTTCTTTCTGCAACTTGGCAAGTTTACTGTGTAAACCGGCAAGTTCATTGCCGTTACCGGACGGCTGTTTTCCGATATGCACAGAACCGTTGTGCATATTTTTCAGTACATCAGCCAGCATCGGAGCAAAAACTTTGTAACAGTTTCCGCATCCGAGTCTGCCGGTTTCCTTGAGCTGTTTTTCACTCCACAAACAAACATTGCACACAGCTCCGGGCTGTGCAGAATCTTCCGGATCGCTCTTTTCTCCGGTGAGTTTATACAAAAGTCCGGCAAGATTGAAAGGACCGAAATCCATTCCGCCGGCCTCGTTCCGCGCGGCGGCACATTCACTGCACAGATGCACCGACTTTTTCTGTCCGCCGACGATCTCCTGTATATGGATGGTTGCTTCGTTTTTTTTGCAAATATCGCAAAGCATAAAACTTAATCCTTTTTTCTTCAAAAATATTCCGGTGCTATGCACCGGCAATCCTGCAACTGCATTTACTATACAACTTTTGAGTGCAAATGCAACACCTGAAATCTGCTTTATTGACAATATTTCACCTTTAAGGGTGCTATTTTTGTAAAAAATCTTTGCTTTACAGCCAAAACGGTGTTACATTAAGAGTGTGTTTAACCCGATAACCGGATTTTCCCGGTTTCAAGAAAGGATTTTTATTATGATGCAGTTACCGTTTGAACTCGATCTCAAAGGCAAAGTTGCAGTCGTCACCGGCGGCGGCGGCGTTCTCTGCGGTATGATGGCCAAAGCCATCGCCGCCAGCGGTGCCAAAGTTGCAATCCTTGACCTGCGTGCCGAAAATGCCCAGAAAGTCGCTGACGAAATCACCGCCGACGGCGGTCAGGCAATCGGCATTGCCGCCAACGTTCTGGAAATTGAAAGCCTGAAGGCTGCCGAAAAAGTGATCACCGAAAAATTCGGTATCTGCGATATTCTTATCAACGGCGCCGGCGGCAACCACCCCAAAGGCACTACCAGCAAGGAATATCTGGAAAAGGTTGACCTGGCCGGTGCGGTCGAAGGCGTGACCACTTTCTTTGATCTGGATCCCCAGGGTGTGAGCTTTGTATTCAATCTGAACTTCCTCGGTACCCTGCTGCCGACCCAGGTCTTTGCCCGCGGTATGGCGGAAAAAGGCAATGGCTGTATCATCAACATTTCCAGTATGAACGCCTTCACTCCGCTCACCAAGATCCCGGCATACAGCGGTGCCAAAGCAGCTATCAGCAACTTCACCGCCTGGCTGGCTGTACACTTTGCCAAAGTCGGCATCCGTGTCAACGCCATTGCTCCCGGTTTCTTCCTGACCGACCAGAACCGCGCGCTGCTGACCAACGCTGACGGCAGCCTGACCGCCCGCGGCAACAAGATCATCGATCACACCCCGATGGGTAAATTCGGCAAGCCCGAAGACCTGATCGGCGCCCTGCAGTTCCTGATGAACGAAAAGGCTTCCGGTTTTGTCAATGGTATTGTTATTCCGATCGACGGTGCATTCAACGCTTACAGCGGCGTCTGATCCGAGAGACTGATTACTTTTTCAACGGCGTACCGCAAGGTGCGCCGTTTTTTCTGCAAATACATTTTTCAATTATGATAAACGATAAAAAATCCACTCTTCTGCGGCAGATCCACGACCGGCTTTATCAACATTACGGTGAGCTGGGATGCCCGCTTCTGCACAATACGCCGTTCCAGCTGCTGATTGCCGTGCTGCTTTCGGCGCAATGCAAAGATGACCGGGTGAATATGGTCACACCGGAACTTTTTGCGCGTTTCCCCGATGCGGAAAAAATGAGCCTGGCAACGGTTGAAGAAGTCGGTTCGATCATCAAAAGTCTGGGGTTGTGGCGCAATAAAGCTGAAAATATCGTTCAGCTTTCGCGCAAACTCGTTGAAGAATTCAGCGGCAATGTACCGCAAACAATGGAAGAATTGATCACCCTCCCCGGAGTGGGCAGAAAAAGCGCCAATGTGGTTCTGGGCAATGCTTTCAATATCCCCGGCTTTCCGGTAGATACCCACGTTCAGCGGTTGATGAAACATTTTCATCTGGCAAAAGCCGGCGATTCGCCGGAGAAAATCGAAGATATGACCTGCCGGCGGATCGCTCCGGAATACTGGAGCAATTTTTCACATCTGCTGATAACCCACGGCAGAAGAGTATGTATTGCCCGCCGTCCGCAATGCAGTGAATGTGTTATCAGAGAATTGTGCGCAGATAATCAAGCTCAATGATGGTACTTTTTGCCGGCAATGATCGTGCACGCCCGGTAAAGTTGTTCAACCAGAAAGAGCCGCGCCATTTCGTGCGTCACAGTAAACTTGCTCAAGGCAAGCAGATAATCCGCGCGTTTGCGTACCGCATCGGTAAAGCCGAATGCACCGCCGATCACCAGCACGATCCGGCGGTCGCAGGCATTGATCTTATCAGCAAATTCAACTGAAGTGATATTTTCGCCGCGTTCATCAAGAATCACCACCCAGCCGCGCTCGTTTTCCAGCGTTTTGAGTATGGCTGCAGATTCTTTTTCCACCGTATCATCGCGCAATTCAACGATTTCCACCTTGCCGAAAGCGTTGAGCCGCTGGGTGAATTCATTGATCTTGGCCTGCAAATGAACATCTTTGACTTTGCCGACCACCACAAGTTTCAATAGTATATTCTTCATAAAAAAACACCGCCTTACGTTTTAAGATACATCACTGCAGGCAACTTTGCAAATCCGCTTCAGGCAAGTATGAAAAAATTATTTTATATCTGCTGAACAGCGTCAGCAAAAATGATAAACATTGTCAGCATAAAAAAAAGGAAAAAAACCCTTTTCCGGCGCTTGATTTTTTTGCAAAACAAGTTAATATAAGGGGGCTGAAAAAATAACAGAAATCTGCAACCGGAAGGAGCACACAAAGTAATGAACAGTTATGTTGCACGTGTTTTAGACCGCTTACACAACCAGCGCAGCTGGCAGACTGAATTTATCCAGAGTGTCAGCGAAGTTTACAGTTCGCTGGACAAATTACTTGACAGTCAGACCAAATACGAAAAATACAGCATCCTTGAACGCCTGATGATCCCGGAACGCATCATCGCATTTCAGGTTCCGTGGGTGGATGACAAAGGTGTAGTGCAGGTCAATGCTGCGTTCCGTATCCAGTTCAACAGCGCCATCGGGCCATACAAAGGCGGTTTGCGTTTCCACCCCACGGTAAACGCCAGCATCCTCAAATTTCTGGGCTTTGAGCAGATTTTCAAAAATGCTCTGACCACGCTCCCGATGGGCGGCGGCAAAGGCGGCAGCGACTTTGACCCCAAAGGCAAAAGCGAAAATGAGATTATGCGCTTCTGCCAGAATATGATGCGCGAACTCTACCGGCACATCGGGCCGGATACCGATGTACCCGCCGGTGATATCGGCGTGGGCCCGCGCGAAGTGGGATACCTTTTCGGGCAATACAAAAAAATCACCAATGTCACCAACGGTGCCATCACCGGGCGCGGCCTCAACTGGGGCGGCAGCCGGATCCGTCCGGAAGCCACCGGCTACGGCAATGTCTATTTTGCCGGCGATATGCTTGCCACGCGCAATATGTCATTTGACGGTATGCGGGTGATGGTTTCCGGTTCCGGGAATGTGGCACTGCACGCAGCTGCCAAAGCTATGCGTATGGGCGGAAAAGTCATAACCCTTTCCGACTCCAGCGGTTCGATATTGGATGAAGAAGGTCTGACCGAAGAAAAACTCGCTTTTATTATGGATCTTAAAACCCGGAAACGCGGCAGAATTTCTGAATATATCGAGTTCAATCCCGCCTCCAGATACTTTGAAAATGCGCGGCCGTGGCAGTTGAGTTCCTGTGATATAGCCCTGCCCTGTGCCACCCAGAATGAACTCGATGGCGAAGATGCCAAAGTTCTGGTCAACAATAATTGCCGTTGTGTATCCGAAGGCGCCAATATGCCCAGCACGCCGGAAGCTATTGAAATTTTCCAGAAAAACAACATACTCTTTGCCCCCGGCAAAGCCGCCAATGCCGGCGGTGTGGCAACTTCCGGTCTTGAAATGAGCCAGAGCGCCATCCGTATGAGCTGGACCGCCGAAGAGGTCGATCAGAAACTCAAGGGCATTATGAGCAATATCCACGAAGTCAGCCGCGAAACCGCCAAAGAATTCGGCGAACCTGACAACTACGTTATGGGGGCAAACATTGCCGCGTTCCGCAAAGTGGCTGATGCGATGATCGACCTGGGCATCTGAAAAACCTGCTCACAAAACATCATAAATGAGGGTGTTGCAAACTTCTTTGAAGTTTTGCAGCAACCTTTTTTTATTTTGTCAAACCGCAGCAGAGTATTTTAGTTTTTTTCTTGCAATAGCGTGATTTTTTACAGAAAAAATATTGCAATTTACTTATAATAAACAAGTTGGGATTGCTTTTATTGAAACAATAAAAGCAATCCCGG
>JAZNBV010000003.1:0-52662 GCA_045587205.1 Victivallaceae bacterium | reverse complement strand
GCAAACGCATTTGATTGATGACTTCGTCATCTTTAAGCTAAAGCTATTTCGGTAACATACCGGCTCAGCCGGTAGTTTTTTTACGCTAAAGCAATATAAAAAGGTTGCTGCAAACTTTTTTAAGGTTTTGCAGCAACCCCTGTTTGTTTTTAGCGGTTGTTATCAGGCAAAGATAACTTTTTTGAAATTCTTTTTGCCGGTCTGCAGCAGCAGTTCTTTTTCCGGAACATCAGCAGCTTTGATCATCATATTCATATCGGCAACTTTTTCGCCGTTGATTTTTACCGCGTTGCCCTGGATAAGCCGGCGGGCTTCACTGTTGCTTTTGCACATTTCAGCATTGGTTATCAACTGAACCACCCACAAGCCGTCGCCTTCCAAACTGGCGGCGGGCAGGGTGATTTCCGGATAAGATGCCTGCACTTTGCATTCGATTCTGCCTACGGCGCTGCTGGTGGGGATCTTGTGTTCAGGATCAGCAAAACCGAACTGACTGCCGGCAGTAAGGAATGCTTCAACAGCAGCCTGTTCGCCGTGAGCCATCTTGGTGGCTTCAAAGGCAAGGATCTCTTTGGCACGATTGATATTTTCACATTCCGCCAGGGCAATACACTCTTCCAGCGGCAGTTCGATAGCGAATTTTTTCAGAAGATCACCCAGCATTGCGTCGTCGCAGTTGCGCCAGAACTGGTAGTAATCAAAGACACTGGTGCGGTTGACATCCAGCCATACACTGGTGCCGCCAATAGATTTACCGAACTTTTGTCCGGTGGCGGGGTTGATCAGCAGCGGAATAGTCAGAACGTGCACTTCTTTATCTTCTTCGTACATACGGCGGATGAGTTCGGTTCCGGCAACCATATTGCCCCACTGATCCTGACCGCCGATTTCCAGCGTACAGTTGAATTCTTTATTCAGGTGGTAGAAGTCATAGCCCTGCAGCAGAGAGTAGCTGAATTCCAGAAACGAAAGACCGTTTTCCAAACGGCTTTCCACTGATTTCTGTGCCAGCATACGGTTGACCGAAAAACGGCTGCCGATATCACGCAGAAAATCCAGCAGTTTGAGGTTGCCGAACCAGTCGTAGTTGTTGACAAAATTAGCTTCACCGTTTTCCAGCGTAATAAAGCGTGCAAGCTGGGATTTGAGGCATTCCACATTGTAGGCAACCTCTTCCATAGTGATCATATTGCGCGCAGTGGAGCGCCCGGAGGGGTCCCCGATGGCACCGGTTGCTCCGCCTACCAGAACGGTGGGGACGTGACCGGCTTTCTGCAGCATACGCATAGCCATAACCGGCAGCAGATGTCCTACGTGCAGGCTGCTGCCGGTGGGGTCAAAACCGCAATAAAAAACCACTTTTTCGGTAGCAAGTTTCTTTTCAATAGCCGCTTCGTCGGTCATTTGATATACAAAGCCGCGCGCTTTGAGTTCTTCAAAAATATTCATAAATAATAAATCCTTTAATTTAGTTGTATCGATAATTTTATTAATATACTGTCATAATAATAAAGTTTCAAGCCGCTGATCAATTTTTCTGCAAGGTTTTAATGGTTATAAAGACTATCTCCGGGCGATTGCACAATCTTGCGGTGGTGTAGGCGGAACTCAAACCTGAAGTAACGATGAAAGTCTGTCCGTTCTTACGAGTGAGTCCGCTGGTAAAACACGGGGCAATGTCAGAAAAATTTATCAGACTGCCCAGCAGCGGCAAGGCAATCTGTCCGCCGTGGGTATGTCCGGCTAAAACCAGTTCGGGGCGCCGGTCAAGGTATGCAAAATCAGATGGCGAATGGGTCAGGACAATATTGAGTTTATCATCTTCCACCAGACGGCTGCTGCGGGAGGTCTGACTGCGTTCGATGGGGTTGAGCTTGTAATCCAATGCTATAAGATTGAATACGCCGGAACGGGAGTTTTTTACGCGGATTTTCTGATCGCGCAAAAGCGGAATACCGTGCTGTTCAAAAACAGCGGCAATTTCGTCATAACTCCAGCGCCGGTTCTGATATTCGTGATTGCCGGGAACCAGATATACCGGGGCGATTTTCTGAAATTTCTCAAGGATTCCTGCAACCTGTTCCGGCTGCATATCCCTGCCGTTGCTGTTGACAAAGTCGCCACCCAGCAGGATTGCATCCGGACGGCGTTTTTTCAGGATGTCAATCGCTTTTTCCGGAAGGAATTTATTAAGTTTTCTGGCGTGGATGTCAGCAATAAAGGCAATGACTGTGCCATCCAGTTGTGGAGTTACCTTGCAATGTTTGAAGGTGTATTCGCGCACTGCCAGAAGTTTATATTCCACTTTGAATACATAATACACCAGCAGCAGCAATATGGGTAAAACGGTTATAACTGCATAATTTCTGCGCCAGAAAAGCCGCAAACGCCGCAATACAAATGATTTTTTGAGTGCAAAGTTATTCATAAATCATATTTTAAGGTTGCTTTTAAGAACCTGCAAATTCAGTTTGCAGGTTCTGCCGTTGAATTTTACTTCCCACATATCACCCGGAAGCTGTTTGACAACGGGCGGTGCATCGCCTTTTTTCAGCGGAAACAGCAATGTGGTGAAACGGTATTTTTTCTGCCGTCTTGCAGTGATTTTTACACTTGATGCCGGGTGCAGCTTCCGCTGTTTCATTTCGGCGTGCCAACCGGCAACCACCGGTTGAGTTTGAGCTGATTCGACATTGATATCAACATTTTTACTCAATACCAGTGCGTACAGGTCGTATTTGCCATTCAAGATCCCGTGAACAACGCCGGGGGCGGTTTGTACTTTTAAGGTGTCAAGCTGCAGCAGCATAGTGTAATCGTGCGGTTTGCCATCGCGGCTTCGGAGCGTATCAACCACGGCAAAAAAGTCCGGTTTGACAAAAAGTATTTCGCGCGTATGGCTTGCCGGATTATACCATTTACCGGAAAAACGGCGTTTTTTCCCGTTCGGCAGTTTTTTCCCTGCTGCTGAACGGATTTGTTTAAGCTGTTCGGGATTTCGTATGAAGCGTTCATTGTAACCCCCGCAGGCATATTCAAAATGTTCATTGACGGTAAATTGACTGTCGGTCGGCTGATCGATCTTGCGCGGGTTGTGTCTGCCCTGACAATTGCCGTCAATTAAAATCGTATTGTGCGCTGCTGAAGATGTGGCGTATGCCCGGTAGATAGAACGCTCATATTGCCCGCCGCCGTCATCAAAAAGCAGTTCTTCGCCGCCTTTATAAATGTTTATGTTCAGTTTATCCTGATGTGAATGACTGCTGGTTCCCATAGGTCCATTATCAAAAAGCAGATAAAGAGCATCTTTATTCCAGCCTGAACGCATAACAGTAAATCCCGCCCACGGCAGAAACCGTGAAGCCGTTTTGCTTTGCGGCGGAGTGCCTTTTTTTCCTTCGCTTGCAGCCCAGAGAAAATCCTGACGGTGCGGAAAAAGTTCAAATGCCGGAGCCAGTATGCCGCGGATATGGCATTTACCGCAGTCGTTGATCTTGGGCTCCATAAATCCCGGAGTCATTATCTGCAGTGATGCATTTGCCATACTTTCGAGTATCCGGCTTAATTCCGGTGTAATTTCATTGCTGAACCCGGCATTCCGCGCCAGCTTCATCATTTTGAACGCACAGTTGAATACCAGTCCGTGATAGCCGGGAGCCAGTTCACTGTGCATACCATCGGGCAGAATTTGTTTTTTGATGTTTTCGCAAAGCAGCTGCGATGATTGTTTACGCAAATTCTGTGCCGTTTTGAATTCCGGAAAAACCACAGCAAATGTATATACGCCGTTAAGTTCTATCATCAGCCAATTTTGTGATGTGCGCTGTTCCAGTGCGCGTATTGCCTGTTCGTGCATCGTTGCCAGCATCAGAGCAAGCGTTTCGTCAGTAAAGTCCGGTGATTTACGGAAAAATTCAAACGCAGTCTGCCAGCTGCCCATAAGTCTTATGCCGATTTCGATAGTACGCCACGTACTCCCGGGAGAGTTCATTCTTTCGGGGCAGGGATAGGACTCTATCCAGTGACGCATCTGTTTATTAAAGGCAACAGCGTATTTTTTATTGCCGGTTTTATGATACGCCAGCGCCATATCGTTCCAGAAAAACATCCGGTTGAGCTGCCACTGCCATTCCGGATTGTAGCGTCCAGTGTCTTGAGTCGGGTTGAATTGAAAATCGATCACCCCGTCCGGAAATGTATGTTCTATTTTTATGGAACTGACAATACCTTTAACCGCTTTGTCTGCGGATGCCCGGCTGAATCTTTTAGTGTTGAAGTTTTTGAAAAACACACTTTGCGGCCGGTTCCGGAAGTAATTCACAGCAATTTTCAAAGCAGCTTTTTTGTTGCCGCATCGCAGGCTTTCGGCATATTCCGGCGGCATTGATGCAGAGCGCAAACCGTCAAAAAAGTATTTATCAAGTTTCTGCCGGCAATGTTCCGGCATTGCCAATACCGCAGATGCCGGAAATACCAGCAAAAACAGCAGTAAAAACTTTGTTCGCATAGA
This sequence comes from Victivallaceae bacterium, assembly GCA_045587205.1. Classification (GTDB taxonomy): domain Bacteria; phylum Verrucomicrobiota; class Lentisphaeria; order Victivallales; family Victivallaceae; genus SIG78. Next base: position 48,152 of record JAZNBV010000003.1, on the reverse strand, counting down.
AAACCACGTTGTTTATTTCATTTTTTTTATGTAAGATAATTTACAACGCCAAACTGAAATGTCAAATATATAATTCATTATTTAATATATGGTTGGATTTGTAAAAAAAATCTGTTTTTGACTTGAAATTTTGCAGTTTTGAATTAAATTAGTCAAATGATATTTATTTGGTGCGCCGGGCGGATTTTTTTTATGGCGCAGAAACAGGATTTTTTATGGCAGAAGAATTGGAAAATATAAACAATGATGCGGTATCCGCTGCAGCAATGTATGATGAGTCGCATATCAAACACTTGAGTTCACAGGAGCATATCCGGAAACGCCCGGGGATGTATATCGGGCGTACCGGCGACGGGTCACATCAGGATGACGGTATTTATGTGCTGCTCAAAGAGGTGGTTGATAACGGCGTTGATGAATTTATTATGAATTTCGGGCGCCGGATCGATATAACTCTGACCGAAGACGGCACTGTTTCTGTGCGGGACTACGGGCGCGGCATACCGCAGGGAAAACTCATTGAGTGTGTAAGCGACATTAATACCGGCGGCAAATACAATGATGATGTTTTTCAGTTTTCCGTGGGTATGAACGGGGTCGGGGTCAAGGCGGTAAACTTTCTTTCTGAAAAATTCACAGCCAGAAGTGTCCGCGGCGGTCATTTCCGGGAAGTTGTTTTTGAACGCGGTACACTGATCGGTGATACTGAAGGTGAATGTGAAGAAAAAGATGGTACTCTTATTGAGTTCAAGCCCGATGAAGAGATTTTTCCTAACTTCAAATACCGGATGAATTATGTGGAAAAGCGGCTCTGGATGTACGCTTATCTGAATACCGGGTTGTCAATATATCTCAACGGTCAGCGCTTTTACAGCAAAGAAGGTTTGAAGGATCTGCTTTCCAGCGAGCTGGAAGATAACGCCATTTATGACGTGATCCACTATAAAAGCAAAACCATTGAATTTGCTTTTTCGCACAGCGACGAATACGGTCAGAACTATTTTTCGTTTGTCAACGGTCAGTACACCAATGACGGCGGGACCCATTTGAGCGCGTTCTGCGAAGGCCTTCTCAAGGCAGTCAACGATATCTCCGGCAAAAATTATCAGGCTCCGGATGTCCGCGACGGCATCACCGGCGCCATTGCCATAAAAATGAAAGACCCGGTCTTTGAATCGCAGACCAAAAACAAACTCGGCAGTACCGAGGTGCGCGGTCCGATAGTACAGACTGTAAAGGATGAAATATGCAATTATCTTTTGAAAAATCTGGAAGTAAAGGATATATTGCTCGATAAAATCTCCCGCAACGAACAGGTGCGGCGCAAAGTCCAGGAAGTAAAAAAGCAATCGCGCGAAACTTCGCAGAAAACAGTTCTACGTATTCCAAAACTCAAGGATTGCAAATATCATATCGGTTCCAAATGGCCGCGCGGCGTTCAGCCCAAGGAAACGATGATCTTTCTTACCGAAGGAAAATCGGCTGCCGGAAGTCTGGAAAAACGGCGCGACCCGGATTGTCAGGCAATCTTTGAACTGCGCGGTAAACCCAAAAATGCTTACGGCGAATCGTTTGAAATGATCTATAAAAATGAAGAATTGACATTCCTTATGAAGTCGCTGGGCGTGGAGGATTCAACTGAATTTCTGCGTTATGACAAAATTATTCTGGCAACAGATGCTGATGTGGACGGTTTGCATATACGCAATTTGATGATCACATTCTTTTTATGTTTCTTTGATCAGCTGGTTCTGTCGGGGCATTTGTATGTACTGGAAACACCGCTTTACCGTGTGCGCAAGAACGGTACAGCACCAATTTACTGTTACAGCGATTCCGAACGCGATCAGGCGGTTGCAAAACTGGGGAAGGCTGCAGAAATAACCCGTTTCAAAGGTTTGGGGGAAATTTCTCCGGATGATTTTGGAGTTTTTATAGGCAAAGATATGCGTCTTTCGCCGGTGACGCTGGATAATATGCACGGCGTTAATGAACTGCTGCGCTTTTATATGGGCGAAAACTCTGTGGAACGCAAAGATTACATTATGAGCAATCTGGAGGTGACGGATTATGAGTGATGAAGAAAAAATGCCGTTGCCGCCTGATATTGAACCGGAAACTGCTGATACGGAAAATGCCGCCCCCGCTGCCGGAGAAAATGATATTGATGATGTTGTAAGCGCAGTGCGCAAACGCGGCAGCAATGAGTATTTCCGGCAGATGATGGACCGGAACTTCCTGGATTATGCTTCTTATGTTATCGGTTCGCGCGCCATTCCCGACGTTGATGACGGACTCAAGCCTGTACAGCGGCGTATATTGTGGACTCTCTATCAGAGCTATGAAAACGGCAGAACGACCAAAACTGCCAATATCGTTGGTAATACAATGCATTATCACCCGCACGGTGATGCTTCGATCGGAGATGCTATTGTGGTACTTGCCAACAAGGGCGGCTGTATTGAACGGATGGAAACAGATACGGACGGAGTGGAAAAACTCCGGCACGTAAATATACCGTACTTTATTCACAAAGAAGGTAACTTCGGGAACATCCTTACCGGCAGTCCTGCCGCTGCAGCGCGTTATACCGAGTGTGCTTTGAGCAAACTTGCGTATGAAACAATGTTCAATAACGACATAACCAACTTCATACCCAACTATGATGGACGCAAAAAAGAGCCTACGCAGCTGCCGGCCAAAGTGCCCAGTTTGCTGATGCTCGGTTCCGACGGTATTGCTGTGGGGATGAGTACAATGGTTCTGCCGCATAACTTCAATGAACTTATTGATGCGGAAATAGCCCACCTGCGCGGCGAGGAATTTGAACTTTACCCGGACTTTCAGCAGGGCGGTGTAATGGATGTCCGCGAATACAATGACGGCAACGGCAAGATAACCCTGCGTGCCAGAATTGATATCGAGGGCAGGGAGCTGGTAATAAGGGAAATTCCGGCAACAACCAATACTGCAGCATTGATGGCTTCCATTGAGCGTGCGGTGGAAAAAAACAAGATCCGCGTTGCTGCCGGCGGGCTGGTGGACTACACTACCGACCAGGTGGAAATACGCGTTACTCCGATGCGCGGTTACGATCCTGAAAAGACCCGCGAAGGGTTGTTTATGTACACGGATTGTTCGGTAACGATTTCTCCGAAGATGACGGTAATCTGCGATCGGCGACCGGTACAGATGAGCGTTTCGGAAGTACTCAAACGCAATGTCGGCAAACTGCTTGATTATCTGCGGCGCGAGTTTGAAATCGAAGAAGCAAGACTGCTGGAAGCCAAGCACGCCAAAACGCTGGCACAGCTTTTCTTTGAAAACCGCATTTACAAACGCATTGAAGAGTGCCGTTCGCAGGAAGAGGAATACCGGGAGGTATTGGAGGGGTTGGCTCCGTTCCGCGATCAACTGCTGCGCGATATAACTACCGAGGATGTGGATAAACTTCTGGCATTGCCGGTGCGGCGTATTGCCCGGTTTGATATTGAAAAGAACCAGCAGGAAATCCGCGCTATTCTGGATAGATTGAAAGAGATCAGACACCATTTGAAACACCTTGTGGAATATGCTGTCGGTTATCTGCAGGATATAAAAGAGCGCTACGGAAAAAATTTCCCGCGCCGTACTGAAATAGAAAAGATCGAAAAGATTGACCGCACCCGTGCGGCATTGAACAATATCAAGGTGTTCTGGGATCGCAAAAACGGTCACATCGGTACCAGCATCAAGAGTGATGATGTGATTATGTGTAACGAGTTTGATAAACTCCTGTGTGTGGAGCGCTCCGGGGAATACATTATTTATGATATACCCGACAAAATGCACGCCGGTAAACTCTATGATTTCCGCAAATATGATGCCAGGCAGGAATTCGGGATCATTTATTCGGAAAAGAAAACCGGTAAATTCTACGGCAAACGCTCCACTATCGACAAATTTATCAAAGAGAAAAAATACCGACTCTGTCCGGATGGGTGCCGTCTGGAACTTTTCACACCGCGGGCGGATGCTGTGTATGATCTGGAAATAGAAGGCAAACGCGGTAATAAAACAGAAGAACTCAACCTTATGACACTGCCGGTGCGGGCGCCCAAGGCACGCGGTTTTCTGATAGACAGCAATATTGTAAAAATAACGCACCGGCGCTATCTGGAAGAAACTGAACTGGCGGCCTTTATTCAGGCGGCAGCTGAAGAAAGCATTGAGGATGACGGCATTGAAGAAATTGCCGATACCGTTGAGGTTCAGGATAATGTAAAAATACCTGCAGCACTTCAGATTGATAACAGCAATGCTGATTCCGCAACAGAGGTAATTAAAGAGTCAACTGATTCTCGTGAAGAAAACGCAGTAGAAACTGCTGCCGGAGTTGTTGAGGATACAAACCGTGATGATGAAGAATCAGATGTGGTTGAAGTAGTTGCTGAATCGCCTGTTGCCGCAGAAGAAGAAACAGTAGATGAAACTCCTGCTGCAGAGGAAGAAGCACCGGCGGAAATGACTCCGGAAGTTGTTGAAATAAAGGAAGAAGAACCGGCGGAAACGACTCCGGAAGTTGTTGAAACCAAGGAAGAAGAACCGCCCGCTGCAGAAGAAGTTTTTACGCTGGATGACAGTGCTGAAAAAGTAAAAAAAGCTCCGCGGAAGTCCCCTGCCAAGCCGGCAGTTAAACCGGTAGTGGAAAAAGCAGATAACGATCTGGGGATAGTGCAACCTGATTTAGGATTTTAATTTATGAAAAATATTGAAATTGGTGTAATACGTTCTGCCGCAGCAGCGGCATTGCCGGAAATATCGCCATTGATTGCCAAAGTCGGTTCGACTCCTGAAATCGGTTTTGAGGAAAAAACAGCGGTTGCCTGTCAGGTGGAATATTTGAAAAATGCCGGTTTTTCGGTTCAGCAAAAAGCCGGCGGACTGGATACAGCATTTCGTGCTGACTGGAGTTCGGAAAATGCCGAAGATGATGCTCCGGTGATCGGGCTGCTTACAGAATATGATGCGTTGCCGCCGCCGAGCGATCACGCTTGCGGGCATCAGTTGATTATGGGCGCCGGACTGCTGGCGCAGAATGTGGTATGCCGCATAATGAAAGAATTTAATATCCCCGGCAAAGTGGCGGTGATCGGATGCCCCGGCGAAGAACAGCACGGCGGCAAAGTGTATATGCTGCGCGAAGGGGTGTTTGCCAATGTTGATATAGCGCTGCTTTCGCACCCGTTTTTCCGCAATGGCGTGACCCGCAATCTTCTGGCTGTCAACCGTTTTGATGTGGAGTTTTTCGGGCGCAGCGCCCACGCTTCCACCGCGCCGGAGCAGGGAATCAATGCGCTTGATGCAATGACGGTTTTTATGAACGGTATCAATGCCTGGCGCCAGCAGCTGCCGGCAACATCGCGCGTGCACGGCATTATTACCAACGGCGGCTCGGCGGCGAATGTCATACCGGATTACACATCGGCGTTTTTCTATGTACGCAGTGCCGATAATGAATATCAGAAGATTATGGAAAAACGCTTTGCTGAAATAGCGCAGGGCGCGGCATTGATTACAGGTTGTGACTGTAAAGTAACACCCAAAACAGTTCCTTACAGTGCCGGTAAACCCAATAATGCTTTGGCGGATGCCGCAGAAAAGATCCAGACCGTTATGGGGTTGAATCCTGATTTGGTGATCAAGGAACCGCTTTCAACGGATTTTGCCAATGTCTGCGATGAAGTACCGGGAGTGAATATCTATTTTAATGTTACCGGCGGCGAACCTCTGGCACTGCATTCTATTGCGTTCCGCGAGGCGGCAGCCAGGCCGGAGGCATTGGAAAATGTGATAGAAGCCGCCACGGTACTTGCCAAACTGGCACTTGATTATCTGACTGATACAGATTTTCGCAATCAGGTAAAAAACATTTGAACAGGACGTGTTTATGACACAGGAAAAAGCCAGTTTTCTGGACCGTTTTATCGAACGGCTCGATGCTATAGATTCCAACAGTCTGCAGGCATATATCGTGCATCTTTTCCGGGAACGGGGTTTTTTTGAATCGGTATTCAATGCTGTCCACGAAGGTATTCTGGTTATCGACCGCCATTTGTCGATAAAGTATTTCAACAGCGCGGCAATAACACTGCTCGGATTGCCGGAAGATTGCCGCAAAGTGCGTATATCGCGGCTGCTGCCGCAACTTGATTGGCGCAAAATACTCGGCGGTGATGTGGAGGCGTGGACGCGCCTCGCCCGGCAGGAAATAGAAATAGCATATCCGGCACACCGCTGGCTGCAGGTTTATATTGTTCCGCAGGAAGAGGAAAACGAAAAGTTTGCCACTATTATTCTGCACGATGTTACCGAACGGCGCAAGCAGAATGATGAAGAACTTGAAAGCCGCACCGCCGGAGTAGTGGCGATGCTCGCCGGAAGTGTGGCACACGAAATAGGCAATCCGTTGAACAGCCTGTACCTTAATTTGCAGCTTATGGAACATTCCCTGCGCGAAGATGGCGAGTTTGACCGTCAGGATGCGCTGGAAACGGTTGCCTGCTGCCGCGGCGAAGTGGAACGGCTGGATAATCTTATCAGGCAGTTTCTCAATGCCGTGCGCCCCGCCCAGATGAATTTTCAAACACTTGATCTGCGGGAACTTTTGCTGGATACACTCAAATTTATGCATCACGAACTGGAACAGCGGTCGCTTACGGTTCGCTGTGACTTCCCGGAGGCGTGGCCGATGATCTCCGGAGATGCCGAACAGTTGAAACAGGCGTTTTATAATATAATAAAAAATGCAGCACAGGCAATGAGTTCCGGCGGAGAATTCTGTATAAGCGGCGAGGTCGATGATAACGCTGTAAAATTGGTTTTTTCTGATAATGGTAAAGGTGCCGATGTCAGAGAGTTGAGTATGATGTTTGAACCGTTTGCCAGTTTCAAAAAAGGCGGCAACGGACTTGGTATGATGATCATTGAACGCGTGGTGCGCGCTCACGGAGCTGAACTTTTGCTGGATACCGCGCCGGACAAAGGTATGAATATAACTATAAGTTTTCCGCGTGAAGGTAAACGGGTGCGCCTGCTGCCGGAATCTGCCGGGGAGGAACAGGATGTTTGAACATACTCCCTACCTGAAGCTTGATATAAGTTCAACACTGTTGGAAAAAAATGATTGCCCCTGGCTGCAGGATGCGGTTGCACTGGCGGATGAAAATAAAGTCAGGTTGGGTATCCAGATGCACAATTCATCAGGCAGACCGGCGTTAGATAAAGCTGCAGAAAGCGGATTGCCGTTGTCGTTTCATTCGGCGGTTCTTGGGAAGTATATGTTCAATTTTGCTTCAGAAGATCCGGCGCTTTCGTGGCAGATGATTGATGAACAGTACAAACTTATGCAGCAATATAATGTGTGCCGCACCGTGTTTCACTGTTTTTTGATGACAGATATACCGGTAAAAGCGTTCGGTCACGGCTTGAGTTATGTTGAATGTATGCTAGAGGCCGGACGCAGTGAGCTGCGGCGTAATGAAAATTCAATATTTGTCAGTGATTTTACCCATACAGATGAATTTTTGATGCGGCGCGAACGGGTCAGGGGAAATCTGCAGATACTGCAGAAAAAGTACGGTGAATTTCACTGGTGTGTGGAAAATGATTTCCCCGCATTCACTTCAGGTATGCTCCGCGGTGAAGATCTGGCTTATATCCGGCACGAAATCTGTTTCGATACCGGTCATATGTGGGCGGCCTGCAAGATGCTGGGATTGGATTTTTTCAGTGAACTGGATACGGCTTTGGCATCGGGCAGGGTGGAAATGGTTCATTTGCACGCCTCGCGCTACGCTATGGATACACCGCACGATCAATTTGGAGACGGACATTTGCCGCTGACTTATCCGGGGGTAATAGATCTTAAAAAAGTTGTGCAGAAATGCCGGAAAGCCGGGGTAGGGCACTTTGTGCTTGAATGCGGCGATATTACGCTGGATGATATAAAGTTGTTTCTGCAATATAACAATGAGGTTCAATAAGCTATGACAAAACCGCGTATTCTGCTGGTCGATGACGAACGCAGTACTCTTGAGGCAATGAGCCGTTTTCTGAAACGGCGCTTTGAAGTTACCTCTGCTGATGACGGTGCCGAGGCTGCCCGGCTTATTGCCGGAAATGATTTTGATCTGGTTTTGACTGATTTGCGAATGCCGCGCAAAGATGGTATGGGGGTGCTTGATACTGCGTTGCAGAAAAATCCGCAGCCGCTGTGCATAATTCTTTCGGCATACGGCACTGTGGAAAGCGCTGTTGAAGCGGTCAAACGCGGGGCTTTTGACTTTGTGATGAAACCGGTGAACCTTGAACAGTTGGGCCTGATCATCGACCGGGCATTGGCTACACGGCAGCTGCAGAGCGAAAACCGCGAACTCAAGCAGAAACTTTCCCGCAATAATGCAGCATCGCCGATCATAGCCCAGTCAGCACAGATGCGCTCAATCATAGAGTTGGTAAAACAGGTTGCCCCCAGCCGCGCAACTGTTTTGCTGACCGGCGAAAGCGGAACAGGAAAAGAAGTTCTTGCCAGAGCATTGCACGATTGGAGCGATCGCAGTGGCAAATTTGTGGCAGTACATTGTGCAGCACTGCCGGCAACACTGCTTGAAAGTGAACTTTTCGGACACGAAAAAGGGGCTTTTACCGGGGCATTGGAGAGCCGCAAAGGACGATTTGAACTTGCTGCCGGCGGTACGCTTTTTCTTGATGAAATAGGCGAAATCGATCTTGCCACCCAGGTGAAATTGCTGCGGGTGTTGGAGAACCGTACATTTGAACGGCTGGGCGGCGCTGAAACACTCACCAGTGATGCCAGAATAGTGGCGGCAACCAACCGGAATCTGGAAGAGATGGTTGCCAACGGCACTTTCCGGGAAGATCTCTATTACCGGTTGAATGTTGTATCGATAAATATTCCCGGTCTGCGGGAACGCAAAGAAGATATACCATTGCTGATCAAGCAGTTTATCGATACGGTCTGCGCAGATAACGCGCGCGCCCCTTTGAGCGTTTCGCCGGAAGCGGTCGCTGCACTGGAACATTATGATTACCCCGGTAATATCCGCGAATTACGCAATATTATTGAACGGATGGTGGTGCTGGCAAGAGGCGATACTCTGGAACTTTCTGATGTGCCAGTTCAGCTGCGTCAGCAGCGGATACCGGAAACGGGCACTGCGGCACTGCCGGTTGAACAGCCCGCTAAAAAATCCCCGGCACCGGAACCGCTTGATCTGACAGGCAATGAACGCAAACTCATTGAGCAGGCATTGAAAAATGCCGGCGGCAACCGTACCAAAGCTGCAGAATTGCTGGGAATCAGCCGCCGGACATTGCACCGCAGACTCAACGAATATTCCGCCGCCGGCAATCCGATTGCAGAATAAAGGGCAGGGCACATTATGAAGCCTGATGTTGTGGTCATTGGTTCCGGTCCGGCGGGATTGATGGCGGCGCTTACCGCTGGAAAAAATGGCAAAAAAGTAACTCTGCTGGAGGCATTACCCTCACCGGGGCGCAAATTGCTGGCAAGCGGTGCCGGAAAATGCAACTTTACGAATATGCTGACTGCGGAAAATATGGTGGAGCATTTCACTGCGGAGCAGCAGCGTTTTATCCGCCCGGCACTGTTGGGGTTCACGCCGGAAAACGCGCGCGATTTTTTTGTGCAGCGCGGTATAAAATACACGCTGGTCGATGATTTCTACTGTTTTCCGGCAAGCGAAAAATCCTCTGATATATTGAATTGTTTTTTGAATGAATTAAACCGCACAGGAGTGCAAATTATTTGTAATTCAGAGGTTACAGATATTGAAATGGCAGGTGACAAGGTCATTTCCGTTGTCTGCGGCAATAAAAAGTACTGTTGCGATTATCTGATTGCAGCGGGTGGCGGAACCGGATTTCCGAAATTAGGAGGAGGGGGATCGCTGGATAGGATAATGCAGCATAAAAACATAGCTTTTACAGCGCGTACCCCTGCACTTTGTGCATTAAAAAGCCAAGATCGATGGTTGAAAGATTTAGCCGGGATCGTACTGGATAATGTTTTTTTGAGCTTGGACAGGCAATATTTTTCCTTTGGAACGCTGCTTTTTACCGGCGAAGGCGTTTCCGGACCGGCTGCACTTGACCTGGCGGGAAGAATTTCCCGGCAGATCGCCGGCGGGCAGGGGCATAATGTTACTGTCAGAGCAAACTGGAAAAATCGCCGGACAGCAGATGAATGGCTGAATATACTGAACAAAGCGCGCCGTGAAAACGGCAAGCGTCTGATCCATAATGTATTAGCCGGAGAATTGCCGCAGGCTGTGATAAATGCAATAATTGAGCATATTAATTTAAAAGAAGTAGCCATTTGCAATTTAAGCCGCTCCGATACCGTAATACTGCTGGAATATCTGACCGCCTGCCCGTTGAATATTTACGCGACAGAAAATTGGCAGAAAGCAATGGCCTCCACCGGCGGGATCGAGCGCCGTGCCATTGACAGCAAAACAATGCAGAGCCGGCAAATCAGCAATCTTTATTTTGCCGGGGAGTTTATAGATGTTGACGGACCGTGCGGCGGATACAATATCCAATGGGCATTGAGTTCCGGGCATCTTGCCGGTTTGCTGAAAAGCAAAAACTGACCATCAGTATTGATGGTCAGTTCCTATTTTTTACTGTAGTTTATTTACCGGAGGTGCGGCAAGTAAATTTAGCAAATAATATCCGTATTACCATTTGTCTTTTTTCCATTTTCACGGAAAAAAGTTTGGATAGAAAAAATTTCAACTTAAAAAAGCAGGTAAATTCCTTCTTCAGAATATTATAAATAGGTTCTGTCATTTCATACTTTTTAAGATGCTTTCTGTAAAGCCATTCCAGATATTCTGTTTTATGTTTATGGAAGTAATCAACATCAAAAGCATCTCTGAATTTTTCCAGTTTCCCCAATGCATACAAGGAGAGTATAGTACGCCTGCATTTTGTACACATACCGCAGTTAGAGGATGTTCGAGCACAAACAAATAAATGCTGATGGACGATTTCATTATCAGCAATATATTCAGTTTTCTCCATTCTGTTTTCCGAATATCCTGCTGAATAGAGTTTTAACTTGTTATGACTGAAGCAGTTCAAGGATAACAAATCCGTTTTTCCCGCAGGCGCAAGCGAGTTATCGGTCAATGAAAAACTTTCTTCAAGCGGAAATCCTGCAGAAGAATAATAGTATATACTCAATAATTTTTGCAGACAGTACACTGCAAATACAGAAGAATAAGTATGGGTTAAAAGATGATTTTGAGGGAATTCTTCAGCAAAATTAGAATCAGTCATAAGCAACGGCAAATTAAACTTTTCAGCAGTCATTTTTGCCCGTTCGTAACTGACTTTTTTTACATTTCCAGCACCGCTTTTTTTGTAGCAATCATTAAATGCTCCAACGTTGTTAATGAAGAGATGAGTCAGATTAAACGATTTGTACTCAGTATTGGTGTTGGACAGTACTGTATAAAAAGAGTCAACACCTCCGGATATCCCGGTCCCAACAGCTCCAGCGTTATCCAGGGCAGGTGCTGTTGGTATATCCAAACTTATAAAGTGCATTCTGGGGTCGCTTTTGGCAAGCGCAGGAATAAGGATATTTTTGATATTATAATGCAGCTGTTCCGTCATCGGAATGTCGCTTTGAAAATGCAAGTTATTACGCATTGCGTAATTTAACAAACCGATTACAATAGCATCACATCTTTCACAGCACAGAAAATCCCTGTACTGCTTGTCAACCTCAAAAAATACATTTTTTCTGTTTCCCCGCTCAAAAACCTGAAATTCCAAACGCGATCTTGTTTCGCAGTCTTTGATTTGGATCTCCCGGATGATGAGTTGCATTTTATCATTCGTAATACTCATATTCATATTCCCCTGCTTGTTGCATCGGCCTTGAAAAATAAAACTCTTTACTATAATATAAACTGCAATAGCCTGAATTGCAAATATTTCATATTTTTTACCAGCGGTCAGTTCCAAGAAAATCCACCAAAAGAAAAAACTTCATAAATCGATTCTGACGGCGATCAAATGGTATCCGGGTGTCGTTATATGGAAAATGCTTTAAGCCACATCAGAAGGGCTTTTCCGGTTATTTTATTATGTCGCATAATGTATGTTATGTTAAGTGAAGTATGTATATCAACAGCGCTTGTTAGTTTTATAACAATCGCTATATAAATAAGTTACAACTATAAACAATACTACCTGTTAATAACTTGTGTAAAACTTTCTGTACTGTTTAGTGTTTTTTATCATTCAATATACCGGATATGGTTTTATTTCGTTTTTTATGCTTTCACTTTTATAACAAGTTTGTCAACTCTGCGTGTATAAAAATTTGACAAAAGCCGCTTGCGGTGTTATCTTTTGCACCATATATTTTATCAGATTAATTAAAGACAGGTTTTATTGTGAAAATAGATGCTTTTTATCTTGAAGCGGCTGAGTTGACCCGCCGGGATCTTGTTAAACAGAAAATGCTGCTGCCGCCGGAAACGATCGCCGCATTGTGCGAAAATCACCACCGTACACCACGCTTATTGGCTGAAAGCATAAAAAAACGCTCCGGCAATGATTTGCTGAAAGTTGTTGCCGGAATCCAGAAAATATTTCCCGGGGCAGGTACTATGGTCAATGATTTCAAACCGCTGGAAATGGCACAGAACTTTGAATCCGCCCGTGCCGGTGCCCTCGCCGTGGTGACCGAAAAACATTTTTACGGTGGCGAACCCAAACACCTTACCGGAATAACTCATCTGGTCAAATTGCCGGTTATCCGCTGGGATTTTATTGTGGAAAGTTACCAGATACAGCAATCCCGTCTCTGGGGTGCTGATGCAGTGCGTATCATTGTAAAATTGCTGGATCAATCTGACTTACTGGATATCTGCCGGGCTTGCGAAGCGCATTCGCTGGAGATCGTTGCCGAAATCCACGATTCTGCCGATCTGGAGCGTTTGCGGGATTTTCCGGTGAAAATCACCGCCATAACTGTGGATACCGGCAGTTCGGATATAAATGCAGCAGCAAATTTACTGAAAATGATTCCGGATGAATATCTGAAATGGGTGATTGCAGACCATCTGAACGATTCAGATTTGCGCGATCTGCCTTGCGATGCAGTATGTTTTTTTGAAAAAATCGCCTTATCCCCTGCCCTTATACGCGATTTTGCCACTGCATAAGGTAGTTTTTTGCCGGTAAAAAACACTTTTGCAATTGACAAAAGCGCCAAATGGCGTTAAATTATTATACAACAATATACAAAGGCTCCGGAAAAATCCCTTCCGGAGCTTGATTTATAACAGCTCCAAGGAGATTTTTATTATGGGTAAAACTGTTGCACAAAAGATCTTCGATGCGCACCGTATTGATACCCCTGCCCCCGGCGTGGCGGTATTGAGTCTGGACCGCGTTTTCTGTCACGAGATCACCACTCCGATTGCGATCAACGATCTGGTTGCCATCGGCCGTGACCGCGTTTTTGACCCCACCAAGATCAAGGCTGTGATTGACCACGTCACTCCGGCAAAAGATTCCAAGACTGCCGAACAGGGTAAAACCTTGCGTGACTGGGCGCGCCGTCATAATATCAAAGACTTTTTTGATGTCGGCCGCAACGGCGTCTGCCACGCGATTTTCCCGGAAAAAGGCTTTGTCCGTCCCGGTTTTACTGTGATTATGGGAGACTCGCACACCTGTACTCACGGTGCGTTCGGCGCATTTGCCGCCGGCGTGGGCACCACTGACCTGGAAGTCGGTATTCTCAAGGGCGTCTGCACAATGCGCGAACCGGCTACCATAAAAGTGAATATTACCGGTAAACTGCCGGAAGGCGTTTATGCCAAAGATGTTATTCTGGCAATCATAAAAGAACTGACTGTCAACGGCGCAACCGACCACGTTATCGAGTTTGCCGGCGAAGCGGTGGCGGCTATGAAAATGGATGCCCGTATGACTCTGTGCAATATGGCGATCGAAGCCGGCGGTACCTGCGGTATCTGTTATCCTGATATGGTGACAGTGGATTATCTCTGGCCCTTTATTCAGGATGAATTTGCCAGCAAGGAAGAGGCGTTGAAAGAATACAGCAAATTCCTGCCTGATGCCGATGCGGAATATGCCAAAGTTATTGATTTTGATGTAACCGTTCTTGAACCGATGGTTACTTTCAATTACAAGCCGGATCAGGTCAAGAGCGTGCGCGAAATGACCGGCACCCCTGTCGATCAGGTCTATATCGGCAGCTGCACCAACGGCCGTCTGGAAGATTTGCGTATTGCTGCGGGGATCCTGAAGGGCAAAAAAGTCAGCGACAATATCCGCGCGGTGGTTTCTCCGGCAACTCCGCTTATCTATCAGCAGGCTCTCAAGGAAGGTTTGATCGACATTTTTATGGAAGCCGGGTTCTGTGTAACCAATCCCACTTGCGGAGCCTGCCTGGGGATGAGTAACGGCGTGCTTGCCAATGGCGAAGTCTGTGCCTCCACAACCAACCGCAACTTCAATGGTCGTATGGGTAAAGGCGGTATGGTGCACCTGATGAGCCCTGCCACTGCTGCGGCTACAGCAATCGCCGGAGTAATAACCAACTCTCCGCTTTACAAAGGTTGAATATCTATCAATAAGGCATTTATTATGAAAAATTTCAATGGTAAAATCCTCTTTCTGGATCGTTCAGATATCAATACTGATGAGATCATTCCGGCAAAATATCTGACCGAACTGACCAAGGCGGCGCTTAAACCGTACTGCCTGGAAGATCTCTCCCTGCCCGGCTTTGATCCCAAAAAAGATATCGACGGCAAGGCTGTGATTGTTACGCGTGCCAATTTCGGCTGCGGTTCATCGCGCGAACACGCCCCCTGGGTGCTGGAATGCAATAATATCAATCTGGTTATTGCGGTGAACTTTGCCCGTATTTTCCGGCAGAATATGTTCAACTGCGGTTTGGCGGCAATTTCGTTGGATGAAGCTGCAATCGATGATATTTTTGCCAACTTTGCCGGTTCCGAAGCTGAATGCAAAACCGATCTTGACAAGTTTGAATTTACGATCAGCAACGGCAAACAGAGCAAAGTATATAAATTTGAAATCGCCCCCTTTGATCTTGAGCTGGTTAAAGCCGGCGGCTGGGTGGCGTATGCCGATAAAAAATACTGATTTGATGATCTGACAGATCTGATATTTTCTCCGGATGCTTTTCACGGGTATCCGGAGTTTTTTTTACCTCAAAAACACCCTTTTTGTTGACAAAACTCCTCAAGGTAACGAAGAAACGTTCGGCACAGTGCCGGGTGATTGATCTTCGAAAAAACATTTATTTAAGGAGTTTTGGTATGTTTGATGAATCACTCATCAGCGACACCGCGTTACCAGGCGCGGATCCCCCTGCCCCCGCCATTGCGGCGGTTGAACCCAATGGAGCAAAGAGTGCTCCGGAAAATTCAGCCAGTGACATCCGGAGTGCGCTGGCTGAATTCAAACAGACACTGACCGATCTTACCCGGAAGAATATGCCGGAAATAGAACAGGTCAGATGCGAATTGCAGCAGACTGCCGCCGAGCGGGATCAGGCCGCCGGAGAATTGAAGCAGCTTAAACGGGAGAATATGCTCAAAAAGCTTGCAGAAAATCACGGATTCAGCGATCTTGATTATCTGGATTTTATTCTGCAGAAAAACAATATCGACCCGGCAGAAAATACGCCGTGCAATGATTTTATGCAGAAGTTGAAAACAACTCATCCGCGTTACTTTATCTCTCCGGTAAAGTCCGGTTCCGGCAGCCGTCCGGGCAATGCCCCGATGCAGATTGGCAACTGCCGCGGCAGGATGGAGGCTCTGGAGATGATGCTTACTGCAGCTCCGGAAGTACTCTGAAAAACAATATTTTTTTCAATAAAAACAAACAATAAAAAGGATTTTTACTTATGAAACTTTATTCTTACAGTTTTGCCAACAAAAAACGCGATCTCTCGGACATTCTCTCCACAGTAGTGAAGGATGAACCGCGATTCATTTCCTGTTTCAAAAGCGTTCCGGAAGCCGCAGCACAGAAGCACGAATGGCTGGAAGATCATATCGTCGGCCGCAACCTTGTGGTCAACGCTGCTGACGGCAGCACTATTACCGTGAGCGCCGAAGATGCTGCCAAAGTCAAGCCCGGCACGTTGCTGGTTCTGCGTAATGACTCTGCGCTGTTCCGGGTGGCGGCAATTGATGGAAGCGCTGTAACACTGGAACTTGCCGGCGCCAACGGTTCTGCAACCACAATGCCAACTGAAGGCGAAATTATGAATATTGTCAGCTCGCCGATGGCTGAAGGCTCGGTTAATGGCGACGGCGATGAAACCGGTCACATCAGCGGCAGTGAATACAACTACACCCAGATTTTCCGCAAAGATATCGTTCTGACCGGCACGGCAATGGCAATCGATCTTTACGGTTCGGTCGATAACCAGATCAACCGCCAGACCGCGTTTGCTCTGGGCGAACTGGCACGCGACCTCAACCGCGTGGCGCTGTTCGGTGTCCGCCGCGAACCGGGGGCAAATGTGCGCGGCGAAGGCGGCGGTCTTTACTGCTTTCCCGCCGGTGCAGATGGTATGAGCGTAGATGCTGAAGGCGCTGCACTGGACAGCTTTATGATCAACGATGCTGCGCAGAACATCCTTTCCGAAGGCGGCGAGCCGATGCAAATCCTCTGCAGCCCCGGTCAGGCGCGCGTACTTTCCAATGAGTTCAAACCCTCGCTGCAGGTGGTGCGTTCCGATGACCGACGCGGTTCGTATGTGGCAACGATCATCAACGAAATTTCCGGCAGAGGTATGACCATTATGGCTGATCCGGATGTGCCGGATACCGATGTGTGGGTTATGGATACCGCCGGTCTGGGGATCGCCAGCTTGAAGGGCAGAGCTATCTCCGATATCGATGCCACCACCCAGGGCTTTGACGGTATCAAGCGTATGGCGATCGGCGAATTGACTTTTGAATTCAAAAATGCCAAACAGCGCCTCTGCCGTATCCACAACCTCAAGCGCAGTTTTGAAGCGCTTAAAAGTTTGCGTAATTAAAAATTTACATTTTTCATAATTATTGTAAAATACACCCAAAAACGGGGGGGAACAATCCGCTTCCCCCCTTTTTTCTACACATCAGATAACAACAGGGAATAAATTATGCAATCTTCTATGATTCAGGTTCAGGAATATTTCAAATGTCACTTGCAGCGCCGTATCTGGCAGCAGCTTCCGGCAGACACTCAAAAAGCCGCCGTCAAAATGGCTGAAGAAGATATTATGCTGGCGTTGAACTGCAAACAGCTGGATATCGGCGATCTTCTGATATTCTGTGCCGTTTGCGAACAGGCGCTTTTTCTGGCAGTTGCCGAAACCCGTGTGAATATGCATCCCCCCAAGCACGGAGCGTTAAAAAGCGAAACCGTCGAAGGTATCGGCAAGCGGGAATATTACGAAACACCCACCGCCGGAACAAACGCCGCAGGAAATCACGCAGTCGGCAGATTATCACCGCGCAGTGAACTCTTTCTGTCGCGGCTTCCCGGTTACGGAGCAATCCGTCTGGGGCGCGGCTGATTACCGACATAACAGGTTGTTGCAAAGTTTTTTAGTTTTTGCAACAGCCTCTTACTTTTTAATTCAATTTCAACTTCCAGAGTTTCAGCGAATTAAATACCACCAGCAGACAGGAGCCTGACATTGCAATGCTGCCGGCAATCGGGCTGAACTGCCACTCGGTCAGCGAGTAAAATGCCCCCGCCGCCATCGGTATAAGAATAATATTGTAGGCAAACGCCAGTATCAGATTGAGTTTTATTGTATTGTTGACCGCCTGTGCCAACTGCAGAAGTTGAGCCATTTTGCCTATATTGCCCGCCAGCAGAGTCACACCTGAATTTTCCAGTGCCGCATTTGTACCGGAACCCATTGCCACAGAAACATCCGCGGCCGCCAGAGCCGCAGCATCATTGACTCCATCCCCCAGCATTGCCACGCAGCGCCCGAACGCCTGACGGTTTTTTATTTTTTCAAGTTTTCCCTGTGGGGAAAGCCGGCTGTAAAATTCTTTTATACCAAGTTGATATGCAACACTTTTTACCGCGCCTTCCGAATCGCCGCTCAAGATAACCGGATCAATATTGTTCAGTTTCAGTGCAGTTATTACCGGCAGCGCATCCGGACGCAGCTTATCGCCGACTGCCACCAAACCCAATACGCGTTTTCTGTCTGCCAGCAGAAGCGTACCGGAATCGGGATCAACAGAGTTTTTCTTCAGAAAATCACTGATATCAATATTATTCTGCCGGAGAAAATCCGCACTGCCAAGATAGTACAATATATCATCCACACATCCCTGCACACCCTGTCCGGGGATGGAGGTAAAGTCATCGACCGTCAAATCCTGCCACTTATACTTTTGAGCTTGTTCAATAGAGCAAACAGCCTGTGCCAGCGGATGATTGCTGCAATGCTCCAATGCCAGCAGAACAGTGAAAAACTCTTCAGACTTGACATTGTCATTAAGAATAATATTTTTTACCAGCGGCTTGTTTTCGGTCAATGTACCGGTTTTATCCATCATCAAAGTATCAACTTTGCGCAAATTTTCCAGCACAGACGGATCTTTTATCAATATACCGTGCCTGGCGCCCACTCCGACACCGGTCATCACCGCCAGCGGCGCGGCGAGCCCCAGTGAACAGGGACACGCCGCCAGCAGCACAGCAATAAAATTGCCCAGAGCCATCGACCAGTTGCTGGCAATAAATCCCCAGTAAATGAGCGAAACAAGCGCCACAGCCAATACCACCGGAACAAATATTGCCGAAACCTTATCTGCCAGTTTCCGGATCGGCAATCTGGCATTGCGGGCATTTCTGACCAACTCAATAATGTGCGCCAACAGAGTATCTTTACCGATGGCATTGGCTTGCATTACCAGTAAAGTTTCTCCATTGAGCGTACCGGCGGCAAGTTTGCTGCCGGCAGTTTTGGCTATCCGGAGCGATTCCCCGGTAAGCATAGATTCATCCACAGAACCAACGCCTTCAATGACAATGCCATCCACCGGTATTTTATCGTGCGGCAGAATTTGCAATGTATCGCCGGGTTGTACTTTATCAAGTTCAATAATTTCAACTGTGCCGCAACACTTTTTTATTCTTCTGGCAGTTGGCGGCAGCTGTTCCATAAGGGAACGGATCGCCTTACCGGCTCCGCTGGCAGCACGACCTTCCAGGTATTGACCCAGAATAACCAGCGCAGTTATCATTGCCGCCGGAGCAAAGTGCAGCTTTGCCCCGCCATTGCTGTCCAACAGGCTCGGTGGTAATGTTGATGCAAAAAACAGCGCATAAACACTGTAAAAATATGCGGCAGAAATCCCCATACTTATCAAAGTAAACATATTCAGCTGCCGTTTTACCAGCGATTCAACTCCGCGGCGCAGCAGAAAACCTCCGGGACCGAAAACAGCCAGCGCTGCAAGCAGAAATTGCATATAATTTTTGACGGTCAAATTAAAACATCCGCAGTGATTCAATGCAATAATCACAACGGTTATCACCGCCGATACAATAAAACCATTACGGAGTTTTTTCAGATTTGCGGAGATTTTATCTTCATTGCTTTCAAATGCTTCATTACAGCAACAGCAAGCGGCAGCCGGAGCTTTGCCGGTTAAATACAACTCCGGATCAGAGGTGAATTTTTCTTTGCATTTCACATTACAGAAGTAATACCTGGTGCCTTTGTAGGTGTAATTTGCCGCCGCTTTCATCGGCAAAACCTGCATCTTGCATACCGGGTCAACAACCGGCGCAAATGGATTTTTTTTATTCATAAATTCTAAAACTTTACTTGTTTATTTCTTCATAACAGGCGGCAAAGCCGGCCCAGTTCCAATCTTTTGCCTGATCGCTTTCAGATATATTAACAGTTTTCACCCAGTTACCCAGTGTCAGAGTATTGATTCCGGTTGCGTGGATGACGGTGTTGTTTCGGGTACTTTGCGACAGCTTTGCCGCCATACTGCCCGGAACATCGTGGGTGATTATTGCTTCCGGAGCATCGCGCCCGATAATGCGTCTGCCGATGCCCTGATTTTTGCTGTCAGTAAGTTTATAAGGGCTCAATAAATCAGTTTCATTTTTTGCCTGTTCCGGAGTGTGATAAAGGAAAATATACGAGGTATTGGTGTAATAATTTTCTTCTGCAGAATGGGTTCCGAACAATACAGAATCCGAAGGACAGCGGAAATTTGCTTCCATATCGCTGACTTTGAGCGTATCTTCTGAATCTCCGTCCGGCACCACACCTATGTATCCGCCGCAAACCAGCAGATTCGGCACCGCGTGACGGCCGCTGACGATCCGGCAGTATTGCCCGAAGCCGCACATTCTGAACATTTCTTCGGCTGATTCGTGGTTGAAAGATACCGCAATCGAACTTCTGTTGGCATCGGCATACATTATCTGCGCCATACCGATATTCTTGAGTTTGCTTATGCAAATGGAACTGCGAGCCCGTTCGCGTGCTGCACTCAACGCCGGCAAAAGCATCGCCGCAAGTATGGCAATGATGGCAATAACAACCAAAAGTTCAATCAGCGTGAAATTCAAGCCGTACTTTTTCATAACAGTACCATATTTTTTATTTACAGATGCCAAAAACAAACCTGTTGAAAAAATATACCGCTTATAAAAAATAGCAAATGATTTTTTTACTTTTTTGTAAAAATATCTTATTTTACAATATCATACCTGGCAAGGATATGATAGATATTTTCCCGGCAAGTCCGTTCCGGCGGCAGATTCAGAAAAAGGTGCCATCCGTCAGAGCCGCGGATAAGTTCATAGCCGTTCACTTTTGATTCTGCAAGTTCTTCGCCATTGATCAAAACTGTGGTCATCTGCAAATTCCGCCGGTGACCGATTGGAATAAACAACTGCAAGGTTACGCCATATTGAAACGGCTCAACTTCCGGTATGTTTTTATCGATATAATTGGAATTTGCAAGCAGCGGCAAAAACATTTCTGATTTGCTTGTTTTCAGGAAATTGTCAATATTTTTCCTGCCCGGCAGAGTTTTGTCCGCCGGAAATTCTCTGATATAGTGTTCCGCCATTTTCCGCAGCGGCACACCGCCGGTCATACGCTTGATTCCGGAATCTCCCAGTGCCAGCCCTGCCCCCAGTTCACCTATATACATAGAAGAGGCATAAAAAGGCATAAATGAGTTGGCTTTGCTCCATAATTCAGCACGGCTTCTGCGCCGCATTCCCGGCGTGGTTCCGTAAGAACCTACCACCAGATTACCAAAGTCAGTGCCAATGTGATCAACCGGCAGACTGCCGCGATATTCGGGAGGCATTTTCATAGCGTAATCCATAAGCCCTTTCAGCGCGCGCCATCCGGTTTCCGGCTGGCCGATTTCCATAACCACGGGCATTGTGTGATAACGCATATAAGCATACAAATCCGGGTAGAATGTTGCGTTTGAAGGTCTGACCCAATTAGGATACATCTGCCGGAATTCAGGCGGAGCCGGGATCCTTTCCAGATATTCTTCAAGGTCAAAAACGGCACTGTTGCCCTTACAGATTTCTTTGCGCATTGCAGTCAGCAGGCGTGTAGCCCACGGCATAATAAAGTGGTTGCTTAAAGATGCCCCCAGGGTTTCGCGCATAATTTCACCGTCAGCTGCGGTTCTGCCATTGGCACCGTGCCAATCAAGCAGTATTTCCGGCTTAACATTATCCACAGTACGCAAAAACGCGGCAAGCTCCGGTTCGTTTTCCTCATCAGTCAGGGTAAGTAACGGGTAATTGAAACTTTTGCCCCATTTGCCTACGTATGGATCAAAACCGGCAGAATTATTATGATACTGATCTATGCCGGTGCGGAAACAGCCGTATGGATTGACCGCCGGCATTATGGTAATGGCAAATTTACGCAAATATTTCCGCGAAGATTTCTTCAACAGAAACTTTATTGTATCCGTTGCCGCCAGCAAAGCTGAACGCTCACCGCCCACGTGCAGCCCGGCTATCATAATATTGAACTTTTCATCCGCCGGAACCGAAAAATCAGTAAGAGTAAGCGCATAAACCGGATCATTTTCTCTGGAGTATCCCGGAATATGCAGTTTGCCGTAAGAGCTTTTTACAGCTTTATTCAATATAGACTCAAATTCTTCAAAAGTCATCATCTCCAGCCCTCCTGATAAACGGTTCAGTTTCTTTATTTCAAACGGAAACAGTTTGTTACACATATTGTATTCATTGCTCTTTATCTTCCGGCATCAATACTATAACCTTATGCTGTATAAAAAGCAATCTTCTGTCAATTAAAAGCTAAAAAAAAACACACCCATTGTAACACATACAGTGTAACAAAAAAAAGCAAAAAATCGAACTTTATTTATAATCTGTCTTGACAATGATTCAAAAATCAAGTATTATTATCACAGTACATTGGAAAAATGGATTTTTATTGATGAATAATTTACGCCAGAACAAACGCAGTAAACTCGGGGATATTCTGATGGCAGAACTTGCCGCCGGAAATTTTACCGCAGGGTGCCGTATCCCTACGGTTCGCAAGTTGGCAGATAAGTTCCAGGTATCACCGGTGACTGTTACCAGACTGCTTAACGATATGGTTGCCGCCGGCAAACTGTACCGCAAACCCAAATGCGGCTATTATCTGGCGCAGGATTTTCCGCCGGTACCGCGCATCGGGTATCTCGGGCGCCTGCCGCCCCGACAGGGCAGCCTTCTGGAGTTTTTGCACGATAATGCTGTGCGTGCCATTTTTGATGAATTTGAAAAACTGCATATAGTTCCGGAGATATTTTCCTACTCGGAATTTGCCAAGACCAAATATCCGCCATCAAAACTGGAAAAACTCAACGGTATGCTGATCGAAGGATCTTTTCTGGATGAGCATACAATACCCAAACTCAACGATTTCAACGGGCCGGTTGTGTTGTTTGACAATACGGATACATTGGGTGATGGGCCGTTTTACCCGTACAGCCAGGTCACAGTGAGTTATCATCAGGTGCTGAATGATTTTTTCAACAAACATTACAAGATCGACCCCGCAATTGATTATGTATTGGTTCACGGCGGGCATTTCAATGCGCGGAATGTTGCTGATATTATCAAGCGCTATTTGAGTGCCGCGGGTGCGAATCCTCCGGAAGAGATCCGTTTCAAGTATGGAGTTACAGCCGAAATGGAGGCATATAACTATTTTTCAGAAAATAAGCGTGACTGGAGCAATTGTTTTATTTTCTCGCTTTCAGGATACTATTCACGCGGTATATATTCAGCTCTCAAAAAACAAGGCACTATGCCGGATATATTGAGTTTTGATAATCTGGAAAAATATGTAAAACTGCACGGAGAGTCAGAAGAATACTTTACCTGTGTGGAACGGCATCTGGATAAAGCCTACCGTCAGGCGGTTCAGCTTCTGCACAGTCAGATAGTAGAGCAGAAACGCGATGAACATACTATCGGCATAAGCGCTGAACTGGTGATCAGAAAAAGCATAAAATCTTTGTGTAAAACAATATAGAAGCAAAAAAAACGACAATGGAAATTATCAGACAATGTACAATTAAAGCTCCGGATGCAGCCGCGGCTGCCTTTCCCGGTGCGGCGCGACTTTCCAATGGGGATATTATTCTGCATTTCGGAGCAGCCAGCGATTTTGAATCATCTGATAAACATATGATGCAGGCCCGTTCCTGTGATAACGGCAACACCTGGCAGGTCGAACAGTGTATAGCAGCCACTGATTGCCTGAATACTGCCGTACCATTCACTTTCAACTGCAAGCCTGTTTTGCTGGATAACGGCTCGATCATAGCCGCCGGATATGGATTTCTGCGGGACCGGCCTGATATGGGGTTATCTGATTACGCTGAAAAATTCAAGCGTTTCCCCACAGTCGGCAACTATCTTTTGCGCTCCAATGATAATGGAAAAACATATTCGGCTCCGGAAAAGATAGTCCATCAATATAAAGGTCTGGAAATATCCGGACCGGTTTTGTGCGGACGCGATGGTAAATTGCGGATATTCGCTACACCGTTTGAACTCAACGCAGCGGAAAACCTCGGAGTGACTCTGATTTCAGATAATTACGGTAAAACCTGGCAGGAGGGCGGAAAGTTTTTCCGATCAGGAAATATTGCTCCGTGGGAAGTTCGGTCAGTGGAATTATCATCCGGCAGAATAATGCTGGTTTTCTGGGCATTTGACCTTAAAGAGCAGAAACACCTGAATAACCACATAGTGTTTTCCGATGACGGCGGCATATCCTGGAGTGCCCCCATTGATACAAACTTGCGTGGACAGGCATCAAACTGGGTGAAGTTCGGAGAAAAAACAGCGTTGCTGCAAGCCAGAAGAGAAGGAGAAAACCCCGGCATCTATCTTAACATACTGGAGACTTTTGACGGCATAACACCGCGCTTTGCAGAAGATATCTGTCTTTGGGATGCATCCGGCAAAGCCAATAGCGGAGTGCGTATAGAAGAACAGTTTGCCGCGCTCAAATTCGGGCAGCCTTCAGGGTTGGTGCTTGATGATGGAACGTGGCTGTTGATATTCTGGTGCAAAGCCAATGATAACTACACCGTCCAGGCTTGGAAAATAAAAAATCCGTTTGTAAAATAACAACTTTAACTAATAATCTAACAAAAAGGGAAAAAAATGAAACAACATTCCGCCAGCTGGCGGGTAAAGTGCTTGCAGCACTTTACCCTTATAGAACTCCTTGTTGTAATTGCCATTATTGCCATATTGGCAGCAATGCTTTTGCCGGCGCTTTCTGCCGCACGGGAACGCGCCAAATGTTCCACTTGCGCATCGCGAGCCAAAGGTCAGGCATTGGCAATATATCTTTATGCAGATAACAACAAAGAATTCATTCCGTTGAATGTGGCAGCAGCACAGGCCAAATACGGTATGGGCAATGGAGCACCGTTGGGGCACGCCAGCAGACCTTGCTATCCGGCTGCAATTTTCCAATATATACGCGATGACGTGGAGTGGAAAAATGCCGGGACCGATGGTTTGGTTGATGAAATCAAGTGCCCCAGCAATACCAAGCTAATTTCACTGGTGGGATACAACTACTATATTTCCGGCGGCGGCGGCGACTACACTGTTATAAAAATGGGTGCTGTAACCGGGGATCCCAGCAAGATGGTGCTGCTTCACTGTTACAGATACGGTTCTTATTACTCCACCGGTCAGGGAACCTCGCCTACCGCCACCAGCGACTACGACTCGGTTTATGACGGCAAGCGCCATAACGGAGCAACCAACTATGCATTCGTCGATGGCCACGTTGCCTTACTGGCACCCAAAGAAGTTATGTACAAGCTCGACGGCACCATACTGCCTAATTATACCAGTTTTTCTTCCGGTACTTATGTCGGCGCAGGCGGCTGGTAATATCATACAACAG
Source organism: Victivallaceae bacterium (assembly GCA_045587205.1). Taxonomy (GTDB): domain Bacteria; phylum Verrucomicrobiota; class Lentisphaeria; order Victivallales; family Victivallaceae; genus SIG78. The sequence continues at coordinate 22,558 of JAZNBV010000003.1, read as the reverse complement.
AATAAAACTGTAACTTTTATAATAAAGGAATAAAAAAATGAAAAAACTCACTTTATTGACCGCGGCAGCATTAATGACGGTTGCCGGAAGTGCCTATTCACAGAATCTGCTTACCAACGGTGACTTTGAAAAATGCAAAGGTTCTTATGTGACCGGTTTTGACTGGCTGCCGGCAGCCAAGCAAAAGTTCTACACTGTTGACTCCACGGTCAAGCATACCGGTAAATATTCACTCAAGATCAGCAATGTAATCGGTACTTTTCTGCCGTTTACAACCTGTTCAACGCTGGTTGCAAAAATCACCAAACCTCTGATGATCCGCGGCTGGGCAAAGTATGAAGGTCTCAAACGCAGATCTGCCGATGGCAAAAATTACGGTATGCCCTTTGTCGGCTTGTGGGGCTCCAATAAGGCCGGCAGAAATTCGCTGACTATCGGTATAGATTGTTTTAAAGAAGGTGACCGCGACTGGTTCCAGTTTGAACGTATTTTTACTCCCGAAGAGATTAAAAAGCGTTCTGCACACCTGGTGGGTGACAAAGCGTTGAATGCTATGGCTTTCCGTATCAATATAGCCAATCAGCCCGGAACGATCTGGTTCGACAGTCTGGAAATGTTCTGGGTGGAGCCGGATGCATTTACGGTAAAACTGCCGGTCAAAGATGTCAGCGAAAATTCTATGCAAATAGAAATCAGTGTCTCTGAAGCCGTTAAGGTCGGTCTGATCGACATTGATATCGACGGCAAAAATGTTATCAAAGATCAGGCTGTAAAATCTGGCAAAACCGTTGTGACTGTCAAACTCGACGGTGTTGCTGACGGCAAACACAAACTCACGGTTAAGCCTGCCGCCGGTTTTGCTGCTGATGTCAAGTCTGCAGAAGTTGAGTTTTCCAAACAGCCCGATGCCTTTGCTGAATAATAAAAAACATATTTTTTGAGATAAAAAGATGAAAAAATTGAATGTTTACGCGGCACTTTCCGCAGTTGCCGCAATAGTTTTCACACCCTCGATTCAGGGTAATGAAGTCCCCCGCCAGTTCCGTATCTGGGGCAGCAAAGCTCCGGAAAAACTCTCCCAGAATCCCGTTCCCGGCAAGATTGGTATTGAGAGTCTGCGCATTCCCAAAACAATACAGAAAGTCGATCCGGAAACCAATATGACACTGGATAGCGCAGCGGCGGCAAAGTATTCCAGCAGTGGAATGGTACCATTTGCCTGGCATCCGATGCGTTCGATTTACAGTGTAACTGCACCGACAGCCAATATTATGGGCAAAGCGGCGCGTGCCATTGCCACGCCGGGTGAATATGTACCGCTGGTGGCGGCAGTTTATGCACTGGATAAACTTTCGTGTGTGGAAGTTACAGTGGAGCCATTCAAAGACAAAGCGGGAAAAACCGTTATTCCCCGCTACTTTATTGATTTGCGCCGTATTATGGACCTGCCCTCGCCTCTGCGCAGTGATCCGTCAAAGTATATGATTGAACCGCGTTACCTGGAAAGTTTTGATGAGTTTGATATATTGAATGTCAAAAAAGATTCTGCTGAACGTTTCTGGCTGACGGTCAAGATTCCAGAAAACTGTCCGGCTGGTATTATCCGCAGCACGATCAAGTTTCAGGCGCGCGGCAAGGCTCCGGTAACATTGCCGCTGATGATCCGCGTTCTGCCCTTTACGCTGGAAAAACCTGATCCGTTCACCGAAATGACCTTCTCTATGCTCAGTGGTCTTAATGACCCGCGCGTTACTCTGTGGGCACGCGACAAACAGCCCCAGCAGGCATTGCGGCAGATGGCGGATATGGCTGAACACGGTATGACCTCCAGCACCTACGAACATTGCAATCCGGCAGTAAAGCTCAACAGCGATAAAAGCATCAGTGTTGATTTTGATAAACCGGGAATGACCTGTGTCTATTCGATGAACGATTTTATGCATATGGTCAACCGCTCCGGCCTTACCGGTCCCTTCGGATTGTACAACGGTCCTTACGAATGGGCACAGTTTATGCTGCCGGGCGTACTTAAACTGGAAAAAATGTCCGAAGATTACAATAATGTTTTCCGCCAGCTGGTGCGTGCAGTGGAAGATCAGCGCAAAAAGATGAAATGGCAGCAGTTTATCTGGTTTGTAGGCGATGAACCGGCTCACGATAATATGCGGCTCAAGCTTTCGGAAAATGCGGGGCGTCAGGTTTTGGCGGTACTGCCTGATGCGGAAGTAACCAATTTTTTCAATGGTATGCACTCCGGTATCCGCGATTGGGAAATTATGCGTAAAGGTGCCAGTCTGGTCTGCGCCAACTTTTTCAACGAATCTGTGCTTAAAGATATCAAAAAACTGGGTTATAAAAAGCATTGGAACTACAACTCCGCTATGTGGGAAGACCGCGACACCCGCGCCCACCGTATAGCTTATGGTTTGCTGCCGTGGGCTCTCAAGAGCACCGGGGTAACGCAATATGTGTTGCGTGAATCAGCACCGTACAGCAAAGGCAAAGAGTTTGCCATTTACGACCAGATCAACTTCGGCAGAACCGATTATGACTATACCTACCCTGCCGCTGATGGTCCGCTGCCCACTCCGGATTGGGAAAGCGTACGTCAGGGTGTGTATGACTATTACTACTTCTACACATTGCGCAAGCTGATCAAAGCTGCCGGGAATATTCCCGAAGCTGAAGCGGCGCAGGCAGAACTTGATTCAATTGAAAAAGCCTTTCCCAAGGATTACGCTACACCCAAGCGCCCGATGTATCTGGATAACTTTTCACCGGAAACGCTTGATGCCTACCGCTGGCGCGTGACCCAGCAGATTATGAAACTCCGGAAGGTGCTCAAAAAATGAATTTGAAAATGTTTGCTGTTGGCGCAATGGCTGTAACTGCCGTTATTGCCGTCAATGCCGGGGATTGGGTGAAAAATATTCAACATACCACTCTGCCGGTGAATTCAATGCTGGTAAAATATAACAGTCAGCGTTCCGAAGCCATTGTGCCTTATTTAAGCGCTCCTGACTTGAAAGGCGGCAATAAAAACTGGGAAAAAGCCTGGCAATCCGGTGCTTTTACCGTAACTCGTGTTCAGGCGGTAAATTATGCGCACGCTCTTCAGGGCGGCGGCGAATGGGAACAGCTGCTGCCTAAAACACTGATTCCGCGCAAACCGACTCAAGTTCGAATGGGGTATGACAAAAATAATCTTTATATGCAAATAAAGTGTTTTCAGCCGCAGATGGCAGATCTGTATAAATACCCCGTCAGCGGCAAACGCGACGGCAATGTCTGGAGCCACGAAAATGTGGATATCAACCTGACCGCCAGCCGCAACAGCGATTCATACTATCAGTTTATTATTGATTGTATGGGTACAATATACGATGCCAATCCGAACCGCAATTCCAAAGATGATCCCCGCGGCTGGAACCCTGACTTTTACAAACACATCCATCGCGATAAAGATTTCTGGATATTGACCCTTGCGTTGCCGGTAAATAAGTGGAATCTGCCGTTGGAAGCCGGGCGTTTTATTGACGGCAATATTGCCCGCGTGGAACTTCTCAACCACGAACACAGCACGCTTTCGCCGGTAGAGAGGGCTTTTAATGAAGCTGACCGTTACTGCAGATTCTGGCTCGGACACAAAACCGAACTGCCGGAAATTGTCCAAATGGCAATGCTGAACCCGATGCCCGGAAAAAATGAATTGATGGTAACCGTTCGCAACAGCGGCAAAACAACATTCAACGGTGTTCTTAAATCCGGTAAGGATGCTGTACCGGTAAAACTTACTCCCGGCAAAAGTCAGGAAATAAAATTTATTGTGGATATTGCCAAAGCCGGCAAAGCAACTTTCCGTTCAGAGCTGCACAATGCTTCCGGAGAAGTTGTTGATCAGGTTTCAGCGCAGACAATTGTACATCCGCAGCTTGCGATCAAACTTAACAGCAGAGAGTTCATTGCCGGAAATTCTCCGCTTAATGCCGATATTACTGTCAATGATTTAAAATGTGATTCGATGCTGGAAATTGTTTGCGGCGGTCAGAAAAAAGTAATAAAAGCCGCATCAAAAGTCAAGTTTGATTTTACGCCAACTGGAGATGATGGCAGTGTTGAGTTAAAAGTTACCCTGCTGAATAAAAATCAACCTGTGTGCAGTGTAAGCGAAAAAATATCGGTAACCAGTGATCCGTTTGCCGAATAAAAAAGCTATGAAGGATAAATGATGAGAAATTTTGTTTCAGCGTTTGATTACCGGTCATTGTCCGGTGAAACTGCCCCGGAACTTGTGTTCGGTAAATTTTCAGAAAGTCACGATTTTATCGTGAACGATGCTGATTTTGAAAAAGGTCATCTGCTTGGTATTTTCCCGCAGATGCCGCCTGAATTCGGCGATGACGGTCCTTTCTACTATTTTCTGACCGAAACCGGTGACAATGATTATATGCTTGCCGTGCTGTGGAACGGCAAAAAATATCCGGTTATCTGCGGCAAAAATCCGCAGGGCGAGTTCACCATATCCGGTCTGGAAGAAGAGTTGCGCCCGATTCAGGCCAACATTTTTAAGATCAGTGAACACAATTACCGGATGTATTTCTGGGCGCACTTTCACGGAACTCCGCGTAAAGTGCGTATGCTGATCGCCGAAAGCAGTGACCGTCAGCATTGGCAGATCATCAATGGCGGTCGTCCGGCGTTCTGCCATTACAGCGATACACTCTGTACACAGGGCTTGTTCCCCGTAACCAGACAGTGCAACGATGCAACCACCATTTATCAGCAGAGCGATGGCACATTTGAAGTGCTTTCCGCCGCATTGATCCACCTTGACGCCAACAGTCAGACCCGCTATTATCAGAAAGATATCTGGCGCGGATATGTACGCGTTATCCAGCGCTGGGTGGGGGATGGTTTTGAAAACTGGAGCCAGCCGGAAATAGTGGCATTACCCGATAGCAATGACCCGATCGATCTGCAGTTTTATTATCTTTGTGCCAATAAACTGCCGCACGGCAATTTCGGTTGGCTGGGGCGTTTTTCGGTTGCAACCCAGAAAATGAGTATGGAGCCGGTCTGGAGTCAGGATCGGCGCCACTGGGTGCGCCCGTTCCGTAAATCACTCGGTCCGGAACCGGAAAAGCCGATTGTTGCTCCGGCGCACCATATGGCGGAAGTGGGAGATAAATTCCGTATGTATTACAGTTGCGGCAACTACGACCACAATTTTCAGACTATGGACGGCTCCAGGCCGCAAAAGATGATCCGCTATGCAGAAATAGATCAGCGGCGTCTTTTCGGGTGCCAACTGAACAACAGTGCCATACTTTCTCCGGCATTGCGGATGGATGAACCGGCGCTGGAATTATACACATCTGCCGATGCCGATTTGAGTTTTGTCTGGCGCAATGCGTTTGGTGAAATATCTGACAAGCCGATAAAGGCTGCAAAAAATGTTCCCGGAGTGTGGCAACTTGCAATTGAAGATTGCAAACCCGGTTGTACCGGAGCTTTGGAAATCCGCGGAAAAGGTCAGGTGTTTGATCTTAAATACTGATAAAAAAAGCAAAACTGCCGATCGTCAAAGTGCTGAACGTTGCTGACCGGCAGTTTTTTATTTTAATAGTTTTTCAGGAACCTTTGTACCACTTGGGCACGCCGCGTTTACGTAATTTTTCGACCAGTTTTTTGCGATACTGCTGCATTGCCGATCCGGTATTGTTCAAGCCCGGATCGCTGTAAGGCGTTCCTGCTGTGGAGTTCAGAATAATATGTGTTTCTTTTTCCGGCAGCGGGGAGAATTTGCCGGATACATTCCATCCGGCAACCGTTCCACAGCGTTTTCTGCCGAAAGAGGGCGTTTCAGCAACCTGCAATCCAGCTTTGAACATAGCGCCGCGCACGCTTGGCGCACTGCTGTAAGTTAAAAGCAATGCCGCTTTATTGCGGAGCAGACGGGCGCACTGTTTCAAAAACTGCCAACTCCACAGTTCCGGATTGACATCACTGGAAAAAGCATCCAGCCAGATAAGATCAATGTATCCATCCGGCAGCTGTTGTACAGATTTACGCGCATCATCCAGCAGCAGTTTGATAACAGTATTATTTACTGTGGCGCAACGGTTTTTTAAAAGTTCATCCAGAATCAACCATTCGCGGTCATTTTCTTTATAAAGATTTTTTGCTGCCTGCAGGGTGCGTTCATCATTTTCAAGCGAAATTATCTCCAGTTTGCCGGTTCCGGCTGTTTCTGCCGCCCGGATGGCGGCAAAAGCGTTGCCCCCCAGCCCGAAACCGACATCCAGCAAACGCACCGTATCTCCGGTATTTGCGGATTGTTTCAAGCGCTCAATCAATCCGGACGGTTCGGCAAATTTCTTTTCAGCTTCGCTCCCTGCCCCGGCAAGCGAATGAAAGTGCTGCCGGTAGCCGGGGTGATAGAGCGTCGGAGTGCCGTCAGCAGTACGGGTAACAACAAATGTATTGCTTCCGGCGGAATTGCGGTCGTGGAAATAATCATTGAAAAAACTTAAAAACTGCCCTTTTTTCATCCACCAACGCGGAGCTTCCAAGAGATTTTCTGATGCATCTGCCATCAGACGCATCAGCAATGTATTTTCCGGGATCTTCTGCAGAAAAGCTTTTAATCCGGCAGCATAATCATATTCATTCAAAGGTTTTATGTAATCAGGATCCATACCCCAGCGTCGTGCCAGAACGGTGTTTTTAAGCACCATCAGCTGATGCATTTTTATTGCTTTAAGCGGGAGCTGCGCAGCGGCATCGGCTGTATTCATCCAGTCATCAATATTTTCTCCCGGCAAGCCGAGTATAAAATGTCCGGCTATGGCAATATTACGCTTATAAAGAGCATCGCACGCACGCTTTACGCAGTCAAAGTTATGTCCGCGGTTGATTTCCAGCAAGGTTTTATCATTGGCACTCTGAATGCCCAACTCAACAAAAAGTTCATAGCGTTGCGATAATTCGCTCAAATAATCCAGTACATCATCCGGCAGTGCATCAGGACGCGTGGAGATGATCAGTACCTTGAAATCAGCCTGTGCAAGCACTGTTTCATACAAATCGCGCAACCGTTCCACAGGCGCATAGGTGGAAGTGAAACTCTGAAAATAAGCTATATAATTGGAGCAATCTTTATAGCGGTTCTGCACATATTGTATTCCACGCTGCACCTGATATGGCAAATCCAATCCGGTTCTGGTAAGGTGCCGGGCCCGGGCACCATCTTCGCTGCAGAATATGCACCCCTCCCCGAATCCGGCATTTGCCCGGTTGGGGCATCCGAGCGCCAGATCAATGGGAATACGCTGCAGCGGCGTATGGTATTTATTCAATAAATATTCGCTGAAGTGGAACAAATTCTTCATACAAACCATCTAATATATATCACGGTTTTTTACACAACACACAAAAAGAGTATGTTTTCAGTGTTAATAATATAACAGTAAAAGTGTATCAATGCCATTTTATCGGGAGGTTTTTTATGAGGATTCTTATAGCCGGCGGCGGAGCTGCTGCAGTTGAAGCCGCGGAAACTGTGCGTTTGCAGCAGCCGGAAAGCGAAATTGTAATTTTTTCAAACGAAAAAGTTCTGCCCTACCGCCGTCCGCTGCTGCCGCGGCTTATTAACGCCGGAAGTCTGCCAGAATACTTTTTTATTCACAATCAGGATTTTTACACTGAAAATAACATTGAACTCCGGCTTGGCGCAGAGGTTGCCGCGGTTGATCCCGTCGGAAAAACGATCCGGTTGGCAAATGGAAAAAACGAACACTTTGATTCATTACTGCTGGCAACCGGTTCGCACGCCAGAAAATTACCCGGCAATGATACAGCACTGACACTGCACGATTACGCTGATCTGGAAAAAATCCGCACCGCCTTTGCAGCCAATCCCAAAGTTCTGATCACCGGCGGCGGCGTGCTGGGCTTGGAAATTGCAGGTGAATTACTGAAAGCCGGCGGCAGAATAACAGTATGTGAACGCAGCAAATATCTGTTTGAAAATATGTTGAACGAGCCTGCTGCAGAATTTCTGAAAAATCTTCTTACCCGGAATAAAGGGTTGAAAATTATTTCTGATTCAGAAAACAATCCGCCGCGCAACAGGGATTTTCTGAATATTTCCGCTATCGGAACCTCCCCTAACATCATACCTTTTGACGCGCCTCATAAATATCAAACACTGCAATGTCTGCAGAATATGCAAATAACAGATCTGCCTGCAAACTGCAATATCTTTGCGGCCGGAGATTGCGTTGAGTGCTGCGGTAAAAACAATCTCTATTACAGTACTGCCCGGAAGCAGGGTAAAGTTGCAGGAATCAATCTTGCCGGCGGAAAAGCGGTTTATAAAAATGATCTTTTTGAATTTCAGGCAAGATTTATCGATACAGTGGTTTACTGTTGCGGCAGAATTACCGGTAATGATCTGCAATGTGCTTTTGATTCAGATAAAAAATCACTGATCCAGCTTTTTTACACCCGCAATGAACTTCTGGCAGGCTGTGTGTTGATCAATAACAGCGCAAAAAGCAGTGAATTACGGGAAATCATCCGGAAAAATCAGGAGTTTTTACACTGATCTTTCTGGTGTTTTTTATAATCCATCCAGTTGTCGCGCAAAAATTTGCCGCGGGCAAAAAGTTCTTCGAAACGGCCGAAGTCGCCGGATTCAATGCTGCTGACGATTTCGTGATAAATATTTTCGCATTTGCGGGCGGCTGCAACCACTGCCGGTTGATTGTTTTCAATGATTTCGCGCCACATTGCCGGCGAACTTGAGGCAATGCGCGATGTATCGCGGAACCCGGTGGCACAGCCGGAATAACGCAAAGCTTTTTCAGAATCACTGCTGCACTCCAGAACTGAAAGCGTTAATGCCAACGCCAGCAGATGCGATATATGACTGGTATGAGCCACCAGATTATCGTGTTCTTCCGGGGTGATGCGTTTTACTTGAGCGATTTTCAGCAGATGCCAGAAATCCTCCACTTGCTGAACTGCATTTGGATCAGATTGCGGTGTTTCAGTAACAAAAATTTCTGAATTATCATAAAGTTCAGCAAAAGCCGCCTGACAGCCGTTTTTTTCGGTCCCTGCCATCGGGTGAGATCCCACAAAGTGAACACCGCGTGGCGCAAGGAATTTTTCCCCGGCTTCAACAATAACGCCTTTATCGCTGCCGATATCTGTAACAATACTGCCGGGTTTGAAAACATCAGCATAGCGTTCAAGATACTCAATGATCACCGGAATCGGCAGACAGAGAATGGTCAGATCGGCTTCTTTAAGTATATCAGTAATATCATCTGCACTTTGATCGATCACATTGTGCTGCAAACACCATTGGCGGGTTTCACTGCTGCGCGCCCAGCCCAGGCGTCTGACCTTGCTCTTTTGCAAAGCAAGCCCCAGCGAGGCCCCCAAAAGACCAAGTCCTATAACAGCAATATTTTTCACGGAACTCTCAATAGGTAAATCGGGTGATTATTTGAAAAAAAGCGCCAGAACAATGGCTGCGATCCCCGTAATTCCCCAGACATAAAGCGAGGCCATACGAAAACGCAGTTTATGAGTAAAACGCGGAATCAGCAAACGGCCGATGAAAGCCGCGCTCCATATCCAGCCCAGAATCATAAGTTCCATAGCGCCGTTGTGAGCAGTACGCACAAAACTCCAGTTGTATTTGTGCATAATCGTCCACACGATCAGCGGGACGAACCACCCCAGAATATCTGCACGGAAAAGCGGCATCGGTTCACGCCGTTTGGCAATCAGCCAGATGATCAGTGCCAACACGGCACCGGGTATATAGGCAACAGTAAACGCTTTGATAAAAGTCATAACATCCATAACAGAACCCCGAAAAATCACTTTATAACTGAATTCATTACTATTAATATATTGCTTTTTTGGATAAAATGCAATAAAGAATGTGCATTTTTTTTAAATAGTACTATATTAATATATGTACTTTTTATCGTTTTTAACGAAATTGCGCATAGAGGATTGATAATAAAATGCAAAAAATTATGCTGACCGGCAAGATCCATCTGGCTCGGATCACTGCTTGTGAACTTGATTACGAAGGCTCTCTGGAAATAGATCCCCAAATACTTGCAGAAGCTCATATATTGCCTTATGAAAAAATTCTGGTGGTCAACCGGAACAACGGCGAACGGCTGGAAACTTACGCCATTCCCGGCAAAAGCGGCAGTAAAGTTTTCTGCCTGAACGGCCCGGCGGCACACAAAGGCAATGTCGGTGATGTTATAACGATTATGGCTTTTTCGGTATTGGATGAAAAAGAAGCGCAAACTTATGAACCGCAGATAGTAGTACTGGATAAAGACAACAATATAATCCAGCGCAAAGGGCGTTTGCGTATTTGAAATTTGCATTTTAGCCTTTGACAGGCTATATTGCCTTTTGTACAAAAAAAGGGTTGAAATATTTGAAAAGACGCATACAGTTATTGATCTTGCTGGCATTGCTGCTGCTGCCGCTGCCGGGAGTTTTTACGCCGTCGGCCAAGGCGGTCGATCCTATCACGGTATCGCTTCTGGCGCCGGTTGCGCTTAAAGTTTACGAAGCAGCGGAACCGCGTTTGATACGCGGTGCCCGCAGCGGAGGACGCAAAATTATGCAGATCGGCGGTAATGTTTTTGAGATCCTGTATCTGCCGTTGGGCGCAGTGCAGTGTACATTGGGTATGCCGTTCGGATTTTTCGGTTCCGGAGTACGCAACATCGGCAAAGGTCTGGTTGCCCCGGGCAAACTGGTGCTCAATGTACTGGCATTGCCTTTTGCCTTGCTGGGTGTGGATTTATAAATCAGAGATCAAGAGGTGGTGGTGTGGCTTACCGTCATAATACAGGCTATTTTGATCCCAAGTTCAAACAGAACCGTCAGCGACGCGAAATAGAAGAATTACTCGGTGAGTGGTATGGCAGTAAGTTTGCCGCCACAGAAATAAGCAGCCGCACTGAAGAACCGCGCAAACTTGCCGATACGCTTGAAGCTGTGCTTGCCAGACACATTAACGACAAAACCGTTTTGCTTATGTCGTTAAAAGAAAACTGGAGCAATATCATTGCCGCACCGATGAACCGTTTTGTCAAGGTCGCCGGTTTGAAAGAAGATTCTCTGGTGCTGGAAGTAAGTCATCCGGCATTTTTGATGGAACTGCGCCGCAAAAATATCAGCGAAGAATGGAAAAACAAGATTAATTCAGCCGTGGAAGGCCTGGAGATAAAGGACATAATATTTGTTCCGGCCGGACAAAGCATACAGTAAAAAATCTTCAGATACAACATAAAGGATGTTAACAATGGAAGTAATCATACAACCCACAGAACAAGCCGCTGTAAATCTTACCGCCCGGATATTGGCAGATGCTCTGCGCCGGAATCCGGAAATGGTTTTCGGACTTGCAACCGGAGCAACAATGGAGGCTGTTTATTCCGAATTGGCGCGTATGTACAGGGAAGACGGCCTGGATTTTTCCGGAGCTAAAAGCTTCAATCTGGATGAGTACATAGGATTGCCTCCGGAAAACCGCAACTCCTACCGTTATTATATGAATGAAAATCTGTTCAGCAAGATCAATATCAAGCTGGCCAATACCCATCTGCCCAACGGTATGACCGATGATATCAATGGAGAAGGCAACCGTTACGAAGCCGCCATTCAGGCCGCCGGCGGCATTGATCTGCAGCTGCTGGGGATCGGTCAGGACGGTCATATCGGATTCAATGAACCGCTCTCCTCGCTTGGCTCCCGCACCCGCGACAAGGCATTGACTCCGGAAACTGTCAAACAGAACAGTATCTATTTTGATCCGCCGGAAAGTATGCCGCGCCGGGCTTTTACTATGGGAGTCGGCACGATTCTGGAAGCAGAACGCATTGTTATGCTGGTAACCGGCGAACGCAAGGCCGATATCATAGCCCGAGCGGTTGAAGGACCGGTAACAAGTATGATTTCAGCTTCAGCAATTCAGTTTCACCGCAACGCAGTGGTGATCGTTGATGAGGCTGCCGGAGCCAAACTTCAGGGGCGCGAACACTACCGTTGGAGTTTTGCCAATGAACCGCGTTGGGAAAAATTCCGGTAAAACTGGTTTGATTTTTTATGGCAATAATAAGTGAAAGTGCAGCCGCTGAAATACTTCAACGCAGCAATATCGTTGAAGTTATCAACTCCTTTGTACCGCTGAAAAAGGCGGGCAACGGCAGCTGGAAGGCGTGCTGTCCTTTTCACCAGGAAAAAACACCGTCATTCCACGTAAGCGAAAGCAAACAACTGTTTTACTGTTTCGGTTGCCAGAAAGGCGGCAATGTCATAACTTTTGTGCGCGATTACCTCAATCTGGATTACCGCGAAACAATGGAACACCTTGCCCAGCGCTGCGGAGTGGTTATTCCACAGGAGGTAAGCGCCGAAGAGGAAGCGGCATACAAAAAACGCCGTTCCGAAGCCGGACGGCTGTATGATCTGCACGAAGAACTGGCTGTTTTTTACCGGCGTCAGCTGGTCGAAAATCCGGCTTCTCCGGTGGCAGAATATTTCAAAACCCGCGCCATTCCGTTGGAATATGCAGAAAAATTCCGTATCGGTGCGGCCCCGGACAGTTGGGATGCCGGCATCCGTTTTCTGAAAAGCCGCGGTTTTACAGAACAGGAAATCATTGCCGCTGGAGTTGCGGTACAAAAAGAGTCCGGAAGCTGCTATGACCGTTTCCGCAACCGGCTGGTTTTTTCCATAACCGATGAAAATAACCGGGTGATCGGATTCAGTGCGCGTTTGATTGTAAAAGATGATAATGCGCCCAAATATGTCAACAGCCCGGAAACCGCCATTTTTCACAAAGGCAGTATATTGTACGGTCTTGCACAGGCACGCGAATCCATACGGCGCAACAAGTTTGCCATTGTCTGCGAAGGTCAGCTTGACACCATTGCCCTGCACCGTGCCGGCTTGGATATGGCGGTAGCTCCGCAAGGGCTGGCATTCCGTCCGGAACAGGCTGAATTGCTCAAACGCTACACCGATAAATTCTATTTATGCTTTGATTCCGATTCCGCCGGCCAACAGGGGACATTGCGGGTACTGGAATTTCTGCTGCCGATGAATATTGAGATCCGCGCAATCAATATTGCCGGCGGCAAGGACCCGGATGAAATAATGCGCACGCAGAGTGCTGATATATTGCACGAAGCGGTCAAAAATGCTATTCCCCTCACCTCAATAATATTGAACGGACTCAAACGCAGTTTTGATTTCAAAAGTGCCAACGGCAAAGTAGCCGCTGCCGAAACAGCAGTAAAAATGCTTGGCACAGTAGCCAATCCGATGCTGCGCGAGGTTTACTTTGAAGAAATAGCCTCCGCTTTACGCATACCCGTGAGCCGGCTTTTTGAATTTCACCGCAAACAGAAAACAAATACTTTTGCTGCAGCCGGCAATGCAAATTCCGCTCCGCCGTCGGCAACTGCAGCTGCTTACAATGATATGCGCCCGGAAAACATCCGCCACGCCGAAGCCTCGCTGCTGCAGCTGGCGCTTGCCAACGCGGATGCCCCGCGCAACATAGCCGGAGTGCTGGATGAAAAACTTTTGAGCGATGCCCCGGTGGCAAAAGTACTCAAAGAGTTGATGAATATGGCGTTGAACGGCGAATGGTTCAATGGAGCTGAATTACTCAATCAACTGCCGCCGGAACTGTCGCAAGATCCATCAGTAATAAAACTGCTGATCAGCGACACTGTGCTTAACAATGCACAGTGCAGTCAGATCCTGCGCGATTGTCCGGCTGAACTTGCCAAAGAGTACCGCAAGCGGGTACGGCAGGATTTGTTGTATGAATTGCGGGAAACAACCGATGTGGTCAGACAAGTTGAAATATTGGAAAAACTTAAAGAGTTGAGAGAACAATAAAAAAGGGGAAAATTATGAAAAGCCACGAAGAACGGCTCAAATGGTTTAACGAAGCCCGCTTGGGTATTTATGTGCATTATGGATTGTATTCTCTTCTGGAACGCGGCGAATGGACAATGTATTCAGAACGCATTACACCTGCAGATTACGCCCCGCTTGCCGATCAGTTCAATCCCCGTCCCGGTGCAGCGGCAGAATGGTGTCGTATTGCCAGACAGGCGGGTGCCAAATATATAGTTCTCACCACGCGGCACCACGAGGGATTTTCGCTTTTTGACAGTAAATACAGTGATTTCACCAGCGCCAAACACGGATGCAAGCGCGATATCGTCCGCGAATATGTGGATGCCGCACGCGCTGAAGGCTTGAAAGTCGGTTTGTATTATTCTTTGCTGGATTGGCGTTATCCGGGTTATTTTGAACCGGAAAAATATCCGGAAAACCGCGAAGCACTGGTTGAATATGTACACAATCAGGTGCGTGAACTTATGACCAATTACGGTGAAATATCATTGTTGGAATACGATGGCGGCTGGATGGCAGATTTGAATCCCAACAAAGAGTATCAGATCAATTTCTGGCGTGCGCGCGAACTCAATGCAATGGTACGCAGTCTGCAGCCGGATATCATCATTAACAACCGTTCCGGTCTGCCTGAAGACCTCGACACCCCCGAACAGGTCATCAAAGCCGCCCAGAACGGCCGCGGCTGTGAAAGTTGTATGTGTATAGGCGACAGCTGCTGCTGGGGATATACCCGTTTCAATCCCAACTGGAAAAGCTCTACACAGCTGATCCAGAATCTGGTCAATGCCGCCCAGGGCGAGGCAAACTACCTTTTGAATATCGGCCCGATGCCCGACGGCAGAGTGCGTACCGAAGAGATGGAACGGCTCAACGATATCGGGAAATGGATGCAAGTTAACGAAAAAGCCATCCGCGGCTCGCAGCGTTGCGAACTTATCGGGTCATCCCAGCCCGGGGTGGTGGATTTGAATCTGCAAGGCCCCTGGACCCGGCGCGGCACTACCGGATACTGGCATTTATTCCGCTATCCCGGCAGTGTTGCAACAGCAGTAAGAGTCAACACCCGGCCGCTTAAAGCCAAATTGCTGGCAGACAATACCGATCTGCAGGTCGATTACAATGAAAAATCCGGCAAGATGACCATTTCCGGTTTGCCGCAGCTGCCGCCCGACCGCCACTGCACGGTGGTGGAAGTGGAGTTTGAAAGCGTACCGGAATTGAAAGCCGAACCGGACAAGGCGGCGTGGCTGTTGTAACAGAACCGGCAAAAACATCTTTCAGAGTATCGATTTATGCCTAATTCAGAGTTGGTACAATCACTGCAGCGGGGTGTTAAACTGCTCCGCTGTTCCGCCGGAAATCCGGCAGGAATGCGCTTAAGCGACCTTGCCGCCGCCTGCGGTCTGCAGAAGAGCACCGCTCATAATCTGGTCAGGACACTTTGCGCGGAAGGCTTTCTGCTCAAAGATCAGCATCAGCGTTTCCGGATCGGTTCCGGCTTGCTGGAATTGCTTTCCGGCTATACTCATACCGATCTGATGGACAGATTTGAACAGGCTTTAGCCGGCTTGCGTCAGGATTTTCCGGAGGATATAATAACCATATCCACTTTTGACCGGACTGTGGTGCGCTGTGTGCTGCGTGTATCCGGAGAAAACAGCGACATAGAAAAACCGCTGAACAAAACATTTCCGCCATACATAACAATGACCGCGCTGGCATTGCATACCTACTGGAGAAATGTTATAGAACACTATTATCCGTTTGAAGATTACGGCGAAGCGGTGTGGAATTCCCCTGAAAATTTCTACAAAGTGCTTGATTCTACCATAAAACAGGGCTACTGCTGGCAAAAACGCGAACGGATGTTTTCGGCGGCATTTATAATGCCGGAAGGCTGGGTGCTGGGCTTCAGCCGTTCAAACAATCCCTCAACACATTCCGCAACCGGAATCGTCAACAGCTGGCTGCAGGCAAGCAAAAAATTCTGCAGCCAGATCTGGAAGGATTCAGCTTCGGCAGAATAAACCTTTTACTGTTACTTTTTGAACCATTTAGTGAACGGTAGAGAACGTTCCCACTGGCTGAAATTGCATTGATTTTCCAAGCGTTCTTCATCTTCCGGAGCCAGTTCGCTGAAAAAATCCAATCCGGTAATGCTTTCCACAGCATTTACCGACACAGCGTAATCGGCAAGTTTTTTGCTGCCGTCACTCCGGTTGTCAATAATAAACCCGATCGCTTTGGGCGAACGGCTGTCAGTAGCCAGCAGCACCTTGAAATACTTTTCCGGGACCGTCACCTGATTTTCCCCAATGGTCACGCGCTGTTTTTCAGGATTGAATATCGGACCGGTAACTACATACAATGCATCGTTGGCAAGAGCGTAATCACGCACTTTTTCTTCCAGATCTTTCCAGATACCACGGTTGAGTTCCGGTCGCTGCGGCGACATATTTGACATATAAAAACTTTCGCTCATAGCCTGCAGCGAAAACCCCATATCCGCCGCCGGAGCCAGATGACCGCGATCAAAAAAAGATCTTTTATAATCCTCCGGTTCAGCAGAACCGCCGGGTATTGCCGGATCACTGCGGAAATCATCCGTCCGGCGCGCTTTTTTATTTTTCACTTCATCTGCAGTGAGTTTATAAATCACCCAAAGAGCCTGTTCGTGTTCTTCAGAATACCCCAGAGCATAACCGGGGCGGTCAACAATAATCGTGCAATCGTAACTGGGAACTCCGATTTTCAGGTTGTCGTAAGCAGTTTTATGCAGGTCAGCCGGGGACTTGATGATAATTGTCGGCAGGGGCGAAATTTTATCTTCAACGGTTTTGGCGCTGCTGGAAAATGATTTCCATATTTTCTGCAAATAACTATCTGCCGCTTTGCGGTAAGATACATTGAATTGACCGGTAAGTGTGTGCGCCCCGTACAACGCCAGCAAATAAACCAGTGTAACGCGCAATGACTTGAAAAACAATTTCAGCGGAGATTTGCCGTTTGCCTTGCCGGCAGACTTTTTGGTCACAGCAACAGATTTTTTTACTTTTTTATTCATAATCCGACCTGCAGTTTTTTTCAGTTACAGCGTTTTTTTCCGGCGCGGCAAAGCACCGGTTCTGCGTTTGCGCTGACGGTAATAACAACGTTCAGGAACAGTTCCGGCAACAGCCGCAGACTCTTCACTGGTGTAAATACCGCTCTCTGAATCATCCGCAGGTGTGCTTTCAGTATCGCCGGCAGGCTGTTCAGAAATTTTTTCAGCAGCCTTTTTATGCTTCAAGCAGCTGCCCGCCAGCAGTGTAAGTTCAAACAATAAATAAACAGGCCCTCCAAGCATCAACTGGCTTATAACATCCGGCGGAGTTAGAAATGCCGCCAAAACCAGTATAACAATCAACACCAGTGGACGCTGCTTCTTTAATGTTTCAAGCTCAACAATATCTGCCGCTGCCAGAGCCAGCAGGATCAGCGGCAATTCAAACATAACTCCGAATGCCAGAGCAACGCTCATCATCAACCCGGCAAAACTGTTCAGTCCGATCAGAGGCGTAAGCCCCTCCCTGGAAAAAGAAAGCGAAAAATCCACCAGAAGCGGCATCACCCCGAAAATCCCCAGCATAAAACCGGCAACAAACAGAATCCACGCAGCCAATGCACTTACAGAGAGAATACTCTTTTCGTGCCGGTAAAGCGCCGGCGCCAGAAACTTCCAGAAACGCCAGAAATAGAGCGGCAGCCCTGCCGCCAGAGCTATGACCATTCCGGCTTTAAGTTCTACGATAAAAGGCTCCATCAAAGTAAAGTAACGCAAATCAAAAGAACTGCCGTGCTTTTCAGCAATCCCGGCAGCGGCATTCTGCAAAAATTCCAGCAGATCGGGCGCCAAAAACCACCCCGGGATCAGCAATACAATAAATATTGCCAATATTTCCAGGATCATCCTGCGTAACGCTTCAAGATGCGCGAGAAAACCTTCTGATGTCATTTTACCGGCTGTGCTTAATAAAGAAAAATCAATCTTTTTTACCAGATTCGGAAGATTCCGCAGCTTTATCTTCCGCCGCGGCTTTAGCTTCGGCTGCCTTTACCAGTTCTTCGGACTCCCGGCTCAAATCTTCTTTGGCTTTTTTGAATTCGTGACTTGCCTTACCCAGCGAGCGAGCCAGCTCCGGAATCCGCTTGGCTCCGAAAAGCAAAACCACCACTACAATAATAAGCAGCCACTCTGTTGCGCCGATACCCATAAAAAAAACTCCTTTTTTTGAAAAAAAATGTCTAATAAATTTGTAAATTTATCTTTATAAAGTAACTTTATCACCAAACTTGTAAATTGCAAATTTATCCGGGGAGTAAAAACGATGAATCGGCGTGATTTTTTGAAAACGACCTTTTTGAGCGCTCTGGCGGCAGGCACTGTCGGCAAAGGTAACCTCTGTGCAGTTGAAACAACATCTGATTTTCCAGACTTGACAGCTGTTCACGGAGGCACGCCCGAAGCTATGTGGCGCGCCGGGATCAAAGCAATGGGCGGTATTGAGCGTTTTGTAAAAAAAGGCGCCAAAGTTGTCCTTAAACCCAATATTGCCTGGACACGCCCGCCGGAATATGCGGCAAATACCAATCCCGGACTGGTGGAAGTAATGGTGCGTGATATTCTTGCTGCCGGAGCAAGTGAAGTTATTGTTTTTGATCACTCCTGTGATAACGGAGCGGATTGCTACAGGATAAGCGGCATAGCCGCCGCTGCAGAAAGAGCCGGGGCAAAAGTTCTGCACGCATACGACCGCAAAAATTATCGCAAAATAAAAAGTGCCGGCGCGGTAAAACTTTCTGAAGCAGAAGTTTTCAATGCAGTGCTTGATTGCGATACTTTTATCAATGTACCGATCCTCAAACATCACAGCGGTACCAAGATGTCCGGGGCAATGAAAAACCTTATGGGTATGGTTTGGGACCGCCGGATAATGCACCGCAGAGGTCTGGTGCAGACGATCCCGGATCTGCTTACCTACCGCAAGCCGGATCTGAATGTCGTTGATGCCTACCGTATGATGATGACTCACGGTCCGCGCGGAGTCAATCTTAAGGATGTGGAGTTGGGTAAATTTATGCTTATTTCTACAGATGCGGTGGCGGCAGATGCCGCAGCGGTAAAACTTATGCAGTTCAATGAAAGTGATGTAAGTTATCTGCAGAGCGCCGCAGATCGCAAACTTGGCGTAAAAGACCTTTCCAAGCTGAAAATCAATCGTATAGAAATGAATACTCTATGAAGATATTTTCTTTTAACACTCTTAAAATCGTCCGCTGGTGTGTAATTTTTATCTTTTTGAGTGTTTTTACAGCCTTTTTCAGCGGCTTTCTTCTGCACGGCGAAAGCGTTTTGGAAATGACCCGCTGGCAGCTTATCCCGGCAATATTGAGCGCCGCAGTTTTCGGCAGTTCGGCAGCATTTGCAGTGTGGCTGATCATTGCCTTGAGCAGCTGCTTTTCAGGCAGAATATATTGCTCGTGGTTCTGCTCTTTGGGTTTATTTCAGGAAATTGTTGAACGCGTGGATCACGCGGTATGCAAAAATAAAAAACGCGTTTTCAAACCGGCACACTGGCTGTTCAGAGTAATATTTTTTGTGGTGATCGCTGTACTGATCTTCAGCGGAGCAGCTTTGCCGCTGGGGTATGTGGAACCTTACAGTTTGTTCGGGAAATTTGCTTCATCGCTGATTCGTTCACTCTTTTTCTGGATCAATAACAATACAGTAAACCTCAATCAGAGTGCAGTTTTTTACGATCAGCGCTGGATAGCGGCGTTGGCGTTCTACGGAATATTACTTTTTATATTCATTGCATTGATAGTTTTCAAAGGCAGGATTTTCTGCAACACACTCTGTCCGGCTGGTACGCTTTTAGCGCTGCTGGCACGCTATTCGCGCCGTGGCGGCCAACTGGTTATTGATAAGGATAAATGCGTAAAATGCGGCAAATGCGTAAAAGTCTGCAATGCCAACTGTATAGATATAAATGATTCACAATCTATCGATTTTGCCCGCTGTTTTATGTGTCTTGAGTGCGTGGGGGCGTGTCCGGTAAAAGCAGTAAAGTTTATCAGTAAAAAATCTGCACGCTCTGCTGCCGGCGGGCAGGTGTCAAGTATTTCCGAACGCCGTAAATTTATCGGAGGAACGCTGCTGGCTGGTGCAGCGGCTTTCTTTGCCGGCAAATTTACAGTCAAAGCCGCCCCTGCCCGTCAAGGCATTGTTCCGCCGGGAGCCGGATCGCAGGATGAATTTCTGGCACGCTGTACCGGGTGCGGTCTCTGTATTGCCAACTGCCGCGGCGGCTGTCTGCAGCCCGCTGTAAGTGAATACGGGTTGCGTGGTTTTATGCTGCCGGTAATGACTTTTGCCGGCAGTAATCCCGGCAAGTGCGAATATGAATGCAATAACTGTACTGCCAATTGCCCTACCGGCGCGTTGAAACATTTGAGTTTGAAGGAAAAACAGCTCTGCCGGATCGGAATGGCAAAGTTTTATCCGCAAAGCTGCGTGGCATACTCCGATGGTCATCCCTGCGGTGCCTGCGGTGAGCACTGTCCCACCGGAGCGTTAAAAATGGTGCCCGGCCCGCATAAATTTGCCACCGTACCGCAGGTTACGGGCAGACTCTGTATAGGTTGCGGCAACTGTCAATATGCCTGTCCGGTGACACCGCAGGCAATCCGGATAGAGCCGGTAAAAAAACAGTCCCGCGCCGCCGATCCCTCGCTGCTGCCCAAAAACAAAGATGCCGGAAAAGTACCGTCAAGCATACCGTTTTGACAATATATAAATACAAGATAAAGGATATTGACTTTTATGGATCAACAGAAACTCAACGAGTACGCCAGACTTATTGTGCAAATGGGTATCCGTCCGGCAAAGGGTCAGGAGGTCATTATTATGGCGGGTCTTGACCAGATAGAGTTTGTCCGGCTGGTAGCTGAAATGTGTTATAAAGCCGGCGCAAGCAAGGTACAGGTCGATTGGCAGGATATGCCGATAAATAAACTTGCACAAATTTATCAGACCGAAGAAAAACTTTCCACGATCGAAGATTGGGAACTGGCTAAACTCAAGTGGCGCAGCGAAACATTGCCCGCTTATCTCTGGCTGGATTCCGATGACCCCGACGGTATGGATGGCATTGACCAGGGCAAACGGGCCCGCGCGCAAATGGCGCGTTTCCCAAAAATCAAACCATTCCGCGATGCTATGGAAAATAAATTCCAATGGTGCATTGCCGGGGTCCCCGGTGTAAAATGGGCAAAGAAGGTATTCCCCGACCTTGATGATGACAGTGCTGTGGAAAAACTCTGGGAGGCCATTCTGACCGCTGCCCGCGCCAATGGCGATGCTGTCGCCAATTGGCAGGAGCACAACAAAAGAGTTCACGAACTAACTGCCAAACTCAATAAATACAATTTTGCTTTTCTTGAGTATAAATCCGCCAATGGTACCGATTTTAAAGTAGGTTTAATGGAACAGGGCGTATTTGCCGGAGCTGAAGAAACCGACCTCTCCGGACGGAAATTCAACCCCAATATTCCTTCCGAAGAGATATTCACCTCGCCGCAGAAAGGCATTGCCGACGGCCTGCTGGTGGCAACCAAACCGTTATCCTGGCAGGGTACATTGATTGAAGATTTCAGCATCCGTTTTGAAAACGGCAAAGCTGTGGAAGTCAAAGCACGCAAAGGTCAGGACGCATTGGAGCGGATGATTGCAATGGATGAAAATGCCCCTTATCTTGGGGAATGTGCATTGATTCCCTACGAATCCCCTATCAATCAGATGAATATACTTTTTTACAGCACGTTGTATGATGAAAATGCCTGCTGTCACGTGGCTCTCGGCAGAGGTTTTGATGTCTGCGTAAAGGATTATGAAAAATATACCCACGACGAACTCAAAGCTATGGGGGTAAATGACAGTATGATCCACGTGGATTTTATGATTGGCAGCCGCGATCTGGAAATTACCGGTATCACCCGCAGCGGCGAAAAAGTTCCGGTGTTCAGAAACGGCACCTGGGCAATCTGATAAATTCAATTCCAACAAAAATAAAAAGAGGGTGTTGCAAAACCTTAAAAAAGTTTGCAGCAACCTCTTTTTTATTTTGTCAAACTGCAGCAGAATATTTTAGTTTTTTTCTTACAATAGCGTGATTTTTTACAGAAAAAATATTGCAATTTACTTATAATAAACAAGTTGGGATTGCTTTTATTGAAACAATAAAAACAATCCCGGCGAAAGTTTTTGGAGCCGACTTCATTTCATTACGCCGTGCCAAGAAATGGGGTTCCGCCGTCGCCAAAGGCTATGGCGGGACAAGGTGGGGAAAGAACCTTTTTTCAAAAAGGTATTTTCCCCACAAAACAGTTTTGCAACAACCCCCTCCTATGAGAGACTGTTTGTCAAATTTTATTTGCAAAAAAATCGTAAAAAAGTTGATAATCAGCAAAAGATGATTCCCAATGGTTGCTTTTGTCTTGCTCCTATTCGCGTTCTGTAATGCTTCTG
>JAZNBV010000002.1:0-11180 GCA_045587205.1 Victivallaceae bacterium | reverse complement strand
ACTGTAAGCAATACGGTGTGATACTGCTTACCGATTTAAAGCGGCAAAGAAGATTCCCAAAATTTCCCAAAGCCTCTCAAAATCTCCCAAAATCTCCCACTGCCGCAACGCACAATTCAGCGCCGCGCAGGCGGCAGAACTCTACGCCGCCACGCACAATTTAGCGCCGCGAAAGCGGCAGAACTCTACGCCGCCGCATACGCGGACAGTACGGTAGATGGCGGCTTGGGAAGTATTGAGAAGTATTGGGAAGTATTGGGAGGGTTTGGGAGAATACATTGCCGCCTTTACTGTAAGCAATACGGTGTAATGTTGCGACGCGGGTTTAAAGCGGCAAAGAAGATTCCCAAAATTTCCCAAAGCCTCTCAAAATCTCCCAAAATCTCCCACGCCGCAATGCACAACTTTGCGCCGCGAAAGCGGCAGAACTCTACCCCACGCCGCAACGCACAATTCCGCGCCGCGCAGGCGGCAGAACCCCACTGCCGCCGCATACGCGGGCGGTACGGTAGATGGCGGCTTGGGAAGTATTGAGAAGTATTGGGGAGTATTGGGAGGGTTTGGGAGAATACATTGCCGCCTTTACTGTAAGCAATACGGTTTGATGTTGCTTACCGGTTTAAAGCGGCAAAGAACAGTTCCCAAAATTTCCCAAAGCCTCTCAAAATCTCCCAAAATCTCCCACGCCGCAACACACAACTTTGCGCCGCGAAAGCGGCAGAACCTTGCGCCGCATACGCGGGCGGTATGGTCAGACCGGGAATTTTTTATCTATTTCGCCGGGGGTCATTCCGCTGCGCTGTTTCAGAAATGAATGCAGATGATTGACTGATTTCATCCCCACCATATCGGCGATCTCTTTGTGGCAGTATCTGTGCGTGCTTAAAAGATAGAGTATTCTTTCCAGCCGCCGCCGCAAACGGTATTCCTGCGGTTCGATCAGAAACCTCCGCGCAAAAACTCTGCGTGCGTAGCCGGCAGAAAAACCCAGTTTGCGGCAATGTTCACTCAAAGTCAATTCAAAGCGTTCATCTTCATCGAGCTGCCGGCGGAGCTGTCCGGCAAGATCAATGGTTAGTGGCTGTTTTCCATCGCCGTTCGGAATATTTTCCACCGTGCCGGCAGCAAGTTCACCTATCAGCATACAGCAGAGCTGTTCGGCGTAGAATATATTACCCGGCAGCGGAGTCCGTTTAAGAGCAATGATTTTTTCAAACACGCCGCGCAGCTGCAGAGCTTTTTCCACCGGCAGTTCCAGAGAGGGATTTATGCGCAAAATAGAATCTTTGTAGTGCAAATAAAAAAACGGTTCGCTTTCATTGTAGGTCAAACCGGGCAGTTCGCAGGCAATAACGTAATTTTCGCGCTGCGCATTGTAGGCAAAATCCACCCGGAATCCGGCCGGAGTAATGCCCAGTTTCATTTTTCCAGGAACTGTTCTGGACAATAATTTGCCGGAGGGGTAATAGACGGCTCCCTGCTCTTTTCCGTAAAGCGAAAGCCCCAGAAAAACCGCGTGCGTGATCTGACTGCCGCGTTCCGGCTTGTTGTATTTGCCGATGTGGATGAGCTTGAAATCCATAACTGCTTTCTCTTTACAGCCAGCTGGAATAGGGATTTTCTGCCAGAAATGTGTTATTGTAGCGTTTGTCGCCGGTGACTTCAGTTGTCACCCAGTCGGGGAGTTCAAAAGTTTCATCCTCGCTGGCAAGCTCGATCTCCGCCACTGCCAGACCCTGATTGGCGCCTTCAAAAATATCCACTTCCCAGGTGTGCTTGCCGACCTTTTCAAGATAACGGGTCTTGCTGACCAGGGTACCGTCGCTGAATTCATCGAGCATTGCGCGGGCATCGGCGAGGGGGATCGGGTATTCAAACTCGCTGCGTGAAAAACCGCTGGCGGCGCCTTTTATGGTAAGGAAAGCACTCTTGCCGCTCATCCGCAAACGTATGGAGAGTTTCATACTGCGGAAAATGTATCCCTGTACGATCTCTGCTCCGTCGCCGGTGGGTTTCCAACGGGCGGTATCCACAAGATATTTGCGTTCGATTTCGCAAGCCATAAAATCCTGCCGCTCCTGTTTTTTATATGTTCCAGATAAAGGTTGATAAATGATCCTGCCACAGCTGTCAAAAAATGTTGGGAACAGTGCGTTTTATATAGATACGGAAATATAGCACTGAAAAACCCAAAGTCAAGCAACTTCTTTGCTGCCGGCAGAAAATCCTTTTGAAATATCCCGGCAGAAAATCATCCGCCTGACGGTTCACTGCCGGAAAATTTTTCACGGTCGCGCTTCTGCCACAGCCAGAATGCCGCCGGAGATTTGAACCCCAGCTGAAAAGCTATCTCTTTCTGCGTCAGCCGTTTGCCTGCTGCTGCGGCAAATCCCCTCCGCACGCAGTTGATATATTCGCCGATAGTCATAGCCGTTTCGCTTTTGAATTTACGCATCAGGTGGCGGCGGTTGAATCCGGTCAGGCGTTCGAGTTCCGCCATTGAGCTGTTGCGGCCGTAGTTCATAGAGATGTAATTTTTAACCCAGCTTATAATGTCATCTTCTCTGCCGGCGGTGGATTCAGCTCCGCTCTCCTGAAAAGATATTTCGCCGGTTATCATCCGGGTTATGGCGCCGTAAAGAGTGTCGCGCAAAGCACCACTGGAAGAGCGGGCACGATCCCAGTAAATATTGATAAGTTCCAGCATACTGTCAGGAAATTCCCACATATCAGAACTGTGCAGACGGCTGCCGCGTACCAATATGTAAGACATTGCAAACAAACGGTTTTTATGCAGATGTACCCATATATGCACCACCTGGTCGGTTATCCGGCTGTAACCCAGCTGGTGCGGAACCCAGCTATCCATAAAAAATGCCCGGCCCGGCGTGGCGGCAAAGCGTTTGCCTGCCAGATAAAAATTCATTGTTCCCTCCAGCACCAGCAGTATTTCACGCTCGGCGTGCGATTCCTGCTGGCAGCTCTCCGGCGAAACTGCTTCGCCGCCGGCAGAGTGGTGGTCAAAATAACCGGTCAATTCAGAAAAATCAAACATAACTGCATCCTTTCAACAGTGTCAATATAACACTTAAAGTGGCGGGCTGCAAATAGAAATGTCGCTTTTTATATATATTTATGCAGATTTATATATTGTAATAAGTCAGTTTTTGTGTATATTTATCTGCATCACCAATTTTAACACCTTAAATTAAAGGAGAATAATTATGAGCAAACTGGCAATCAATGGCGGCAGCAAAGTCTTTGCCGAACCCGTGAAATTTGATGTGTGGCCCCCCGTTTATCCGGAAGTGGCGGGCAAACTTGTGGAAGTATATATGAGCCACAAGTGGAGTTTCTACGGCGCAAATGAAGTCTCTTTTGCTGAAAACTTTGCCAAATATCACGGCGCCAAGTTCGGTACTTTTATGAACAACGGTACCGTTACTCTGGAAGCTGCTCTTAAAGCTTTGAATATCGGCCCCGGCGATGAAGTCATTGTCCCCAGCTGGACCTGGATGGCTACCGGTATGGCTCCTCTGTATGTCGGCGCGACCCCGGTCTTTGTTGACGGTGAAGCTGATACATTCTGTATGGATCCTGCCGCTTTTGAAGCTGCCATCACTCCCCGCACCAAGGCGGTGATCCCGGTTCACCTGTTCGGCTCTATGGCTGATGTGGACAAGATCGTTGCCATTGCCAAAAAACACGGTATCAAGGTTGTTGAAGACTGCGCCCACGCCCACGGCGGTATGTGGAACGGCAAAGGTCTGGGTTCGTTCGGTGATGTCGGTTCGTTCAGCTTCCAGCAGAGCAAGATTATGACCGCCGGCGAAGGCGGCGAATGTATCACCAGCGACGAAAATCTTTTTGAACTCATCGGCAGATTCTCGCATATCGGTTATCAGTTCGGCGCCAAGCAGGGCAAACCCTCCTGCCCGCCGCCGATCGGTCTGGACAGCCGCAACTACCGCGCCACTGAATTCCAGGCAGTTATCCTGCAGGATCAGCTCGACCGCCTGACCGATGACAGCGCCCGCCGCGCCGCCAATGCCGATTATCTGCACAAGGAACTCAACGCCATTCCCGGTATTTCCACCCAGAAACCCGGCCGCTGCGCCACCACCCAGCAGTACTATGTATTCGGTATCACCGTTGACCCGGCTATGCTCAAGGAAGGCAAAACCCGCGACGACGTTCTGGCGGCAGTCAACGCCGAAGGCGCCATCGAAGTCTTTGCCGGCTGGGGCCAGCCGACCTACAAACAGCGTCTGTTCCAGGTGGCTCCGGAACGTTTCCGCGTGGAAAGTTTTGAAGTCGTCCAGGACATCATCTACAACCGCATTATGCTTGCTGACATCCGCTGGCTGAACGGCGACCGCGCTATGTGCGAAAAACTCGTTGAAGCGTTCCGCAAAGTTATGCAGGAGTATGGCAAATGAGCAAGGTAACAGTCGGCGCTGCTGAAAATGTTATTGAAGTACCGCTGTTCGCCGAACTCGGCGGCTATGGACCTTTCCTCGGCCGCCGCAATATCGGCGTGCGCGATGATCTCTACTGCCGGGTGCTTACAGTAAATAACGGCACCCGCCGCAATGTGATTGTGGTCAGCGATATAATCTCTTCCGGTCAGGTGCAGTGCCGTTTGATGCGTATGCAGCTTGCCGAAGAATTTGCGCTCTATCCCGAATCGATTATGTTTATGGGGACACATACACACTCGGGCGCGTGTATTTCCTGCTGCGATGTGGGCTACGGCGACGAAAACGCTGAATTTTATGACAACTGGAAACGAACCGTGCGCAAAACCGTGCGCGATGCAATCAATTCCGAAGAAGAAGTCACCGCCTTTGCCGGCAAAGCCGCCATCCGGAAGGCTCTGGGCAAACGCCGCACAATGGGCAAAGATCAGCACACCGATCCGGAAATCAGATTTGTTAAATTTGTCCGCAAAGACGGTTCCGTAAAGACTCTGGTGCACAACCACGCTATGCACGGGGTGGTTTTCGGCAGACAGAAATATGTTTCTGCCGACTGGATGGGCGAAGCCAACCGGCTTATCAAAGAACGCGCGATGGCGGAAATTCCGATCTTTATGTATGGTACCGCCGGTGATGTCAACGTTATCTGGACTCACCTCAAAGCTGAAGAACGGCACCTGAATCTGGAATGGATCGGCGAAAGCTATGTCAACGATCTGCAGAATGACCTTGACAAGTGCGAAGAAATCGATATTTCCGATATCCGTGCCGAACTTAAAGCTTTTGAGTTCCCCACCGAGCCGGTTATTGCCGATGAATACCGCAAAACCGCCGCTGAATTGCTGGAGCGCAAAGACCGCAGACCGGAATTTGCCCACCTTACGCAGTTTATCCACGACCGGATGAACGAAATGGCGGTTTTGAAAGACCGCGGACACGATTTCCGTGTAATCCGCGATTTGCAGGTGCTGAAGATGGGGGCGTTGAGTTTCTTTGCTATTCCCGGCGAACCCTTCCTGGCAGTTGGTGAAGAATTACGCGAAAAGTCGGTCAACAGCTTCCCGATTGTTGTCTCGGTGGCAAACGGCGATGCCGGTTACTATCCCACGCAGGAAATGTTTGAAATGTATCCGGGAATCTTTGACTGCGACGACTTTGGTGCGTTCGGTTTCTACGAAGTGTGGTTCGGGCCCGGCTTGCTGCGCCCAAAATTTCAGAAGAATATCGTGAAATTCATCACCGGTAATCTCCTGGAAATGGAGAAAAATTTATGACAAAAACTTCTATGAAAATCGGCGTTATCGGCTGCGGAATGATTTCTGACTGGTATTTCAAAGCTGCCAAACGCTTTAAGCAGATGGATATTGTTGCCTGCGGCGATTTGCGTGCCGAATCCGCCGAAAAACAGGGCAGAGAGTATAATATTCCTGTCAAAAGTGTGGAAGAAATTTATAGTGATCCTGAAATAGAAATGATCCTCAACCTCACCCCACAGCAGGCGCACTACGCGGTCAGCAAGCGCGCTCTGGAGTGCGGCAAACACGTTTACAGCGAAAAACCCCTCTGCGGTACTCTGGAAGAAGCCGAAGAACTGCTGCAGCTTGCCGAAAGCAAAAATCTGCAGATCGCCGCTGCACCGGATACTTTCCTCGGCGGCGGTCCGCAGACTGTGCGTAAACTTGTGGATGAAGGCTGGATCGGTAAAGTCTTCGCAGGTACGGCTATGTTCACCAGCCGCGGTCCGGAAACGTGGCCGCACGCAGCGGCATTCTACAAAAAAGGTGCCGGTCCGATGCTCGACTATGCTCCATATTTTATCACCCAGCTGGTCAATGTACTTGGCCCGGCGGTGGCGGTAACAGCTTCGGTCACCAAAGGTACGGAATCACGTGTAGGCGGTCCGGAAACTGTTCCGCACATTTTTCCGGTGGAAGTACCCACTTTCCAGAGCGGTATCATTGAGTTCGCCAGCGGCGCGCAGATCACCGTTATTGCCAGTTACGATGTCTGGCGCGGTACGCACCCCTACATTGAACTCTACGGCACCAAAGGGTCGATCAATATGCACAACCCCAACTTCTTCGGCGGCACCATCAAGGTTTTCCGTCCGGGCTACGAAACCTGGCAGGAAGTGCCCAGCGCATTTGATTACAACACCGATGCGCGCAGTATCGGTGCAGCGGATCTGATCGAATCGATCCTGACCGGCAGAAAGGGCCGTGTAAGCAGCAAACTCTCTATGCACGTATTGGAAATTATGCTTTCGTTTGAAAAATCCAGTGCTGAAGGTAAGAAAATCTACCTCAAGAGTACCTGCGAACAACCCGCTCCGATGGTTCAGGTCAGCGAAGACGGGCTGTTTGAATAATATTCTGCAAATTTCCGAAGGCTGCTGCAAATAACTTTGCGGCAGCTTTTTTTTGTGTTATACTGCCGCCTTCGCGGCGCTGAATTGTGCGTGGCGGCAGTGGCGTAGAGTTCTGCCGCTTTCGCGGCGCGGAGTTGTGTGTTGCGGCGTGGGAAATTTTGGGAGATTTTGAGAAGCTTTGGGAAATTTTGAGAGTCTTCTTTGCCGCTTTAAACCCGCGGCGCAATATCAAACCGTATTGCTTACAGTAAAGGCGGCAATGTATTCTCCCAAACCCTCCCAATACTTCCCAATACTTCTCAATACTTCCCAAGCCGCCATCTACCGTACAGCCCGCGTATGCGGCGCCACCAAAGTACTATCTATCATACAGCCCGCGTATGCGGCGCAACTATTCATTCAGGCGCAATTCTTCCATATTCAGGGGCTTGAACGTTTTCCGCAGCGAGTTTTTCAGCGGCTGGTTAACGCTCCAGAATTTCCAGCGGCCGCAGGCGAAGTCGTGCGGATAGTAATTTTCCAGCCACGCGTGTTTGAGCTGGTAACTTACAGGCTGGCTTTCAAAGATCCAGGGTGCCTGTTCTACAACATAGCGTGCCATTTGTCTGTAAAGTTCTGTGCGCTCCGGCGAATCGCCCATCGGCAGGATTTTTTCAAAGTATTCATCGAATTTTCTGTCGCTGAATCCGGCGCGGTTGGCTCCGCCGGTGTTGCGGCTGTAAAAGAGCTGCAGAAAGTTTTCCGCATCGGGGTAGTCGCCGATCCACGACAGACGGAATGTCTGCATTTCGCCGTTGCGCAGTTTCTGATAAAAACGCGGCGCATTGTTCAGATTTATCTTGACTTTGATTCCCAGTTTTCCCCAGTCGGAAGCCGTCATTTCCGCTAATTGCCGGTGGCGCGTAGTGCTGCCGGACTGGTCAAAACTTATTTCCAGCGCCTGACCGGTCGCCGGATCGATGCCGTTTGGATAACCTGCTTCGGCAAGCAGTTTTTTTGCCAGTGTCAGATCGTAGCGGATCATCGACTTTTCCAAATCTTTATCATAGCCGGCAACTCCGGGCGGAATCGGTCCGATTGCGGGTATGGCAAGGTCGTTGGCGTGTTTGATGCGCTGCGGCAGATTGTATGCTGCTGTGAGCGCCTGCCGCAGTTTCAGATTATTTTTCAACCGTTCATCGGCAAAAGAAAAACCGACATACTGGATTTCAAATTCAGTATTGGTTATCAAGCCTATCTTGCGGTCGCGCAGGGGTTTGCTTAAAGTTTTGCTGCCCGCGATCAGGTCGGCATTGTCTTTATTCAGTGCACTCAAATCAAGTTCGCCCTGCAGAAAAAGCAGCCACGCCGAGAGATTCTGCCGGATATTCGAGCAGATGATCTTATCCGCCAGCGGCAGTTTTTTCTGCCGGTCAGCCGGATTTGCCGCCTGCAGAAAAAATTCCTGCCGGTAATCCGGGTTGCGCTCCAGAGTTATCTGGTAATCGCGCTGAAATTTCTGCAATTTGAACGCCCCGGAACCCACCGGGTGATCCGACATTGCCGCCTGACCGTAAAACTCAACTGCACGGCGCGATATTATTCCGGTATAGGGTATCGCAAGCGTGTAGAGAAAACGCAGATCCGGCTGATTAAGATGAATTATAAAGCGTTTATCATCAATGATCTCCAAGCCGGGAACGCCTTTTTTGTACAAGGCAAAGCGTGCTTTTTCATCTTTAAGTTCTGCACTCCGGCGGTAAAAATCGTCAATGCCTTTGATTTTGCCGCGCAAAAGCCAGTACAAAGGGCTGTGCAGCGCGGAGTCCGCCAGGCGCAGCAGCGAAAATGCCACATCGTAACTGGTTACTTTGCGATCAGATAACTCATTGCTGTTAAAGCATTTATCGCTTGTGAAAAAAAGATCGTCGCGCAACTCAAATGCGTAACTTCTGCCGCCATTAAGTACTTGCGGCATAGTTTTGAGCATTGAAGGCTTGAGCTGATATGGCCGTTTGAGATAATCGTATTCCAGAAGCGTATCATAGAGCGCCCCCGCCATATTGCGGCTGGCAAGATCATCGGCTAGCGCCGGGTCAAGAGTTTTGACCATTGTGCCGGTGGCAATATGCACTACGCGTTCCTGGCGGCTGTTTTTCTGACAGGAGCAGAAAAACAGCAGCACAAACGCTGCCAGCATAACCGGAAATATATTGCCGGCAGCCGGCTGGCAAGCGTTTGTCCGGAGGTAAAAAAGAGGTAAAAACCTTTTCAGTAAAGGTTTTTTACCTCTTGCCCTGTTGCCGGAAAAACTTTTCATCAGGCTTTTTTTGCCTTGTTTCTGGCGGGTTTGGCGCCGGAGAGTTTGACCGGTTTTTCGCCGCGCACCGCAGCAGCATCGACAACGCACTTATCGATGCCGGGTTGCGGAAGCTGGTACATAACATCGGTCATCAGCGACTCCATTATGGAGCGCAAACCGCGTGCCCCGGTGCCTTTTTTCCCGGCGGTCATAGCGATTTCCGCAATGGCATCGGCGGTGAATTCCAGCTTGACATTATTCATACTCAAGAGTTTCTGATACTGTTTGACCAGAGCATTTTTCGGTTCGCACAAGATCCGCTTGAGATCATCGGCAGTGAGTTTTCCCAGATCGACCACCACCGGCATACGGCCGATAAATTCCGGGATCAAGCCGAAACGCACCAGATCTTCCGGTTCCGGTTTCTGATTGGCGGCCTGTTCGGCAGCGGCATCTGCGGCAACCTGTTCGGCGGCACCGGCTTCGGTAAGACGGTTGAAACCCAGCACCTGTTTGCCCACGCGTCGCTGTACGATCTTTTCCAACCCCACAAACGCTCCGCCGGCAATAAAGAGTATGTTGGAGGTATCCACGTGCAGATATTCCTGTTCGGGGTGTTTTCTGCCGCCCTTGGGGGGAATATTTGCCACGGTGCCTTCCAGAATCTTCAGCAATGCCTGCTGGACGCCTTCGCCGGAAACGTCGCGCGTGATGGATACATTTTCAGTTTTACGCGCGATCTTGTCGATTTCGTCAACATAGATGATCCCGATCTGGGCGCGTGCCACATCGTAATCGGCATTCTGCACCAGCCGCAGGATGATATTTTCCACATCCTCGCCAACATAACCGGCTTCGGTCAGCGTGGTGGCATCGCAGATGCAGAACGGCACATCGAGCATCTTTGCCAGAGTACGCGCCAGCAGCGTTTTGCCGCTGCCGGTAGGACCCATCAGAAGCACATTGCTTTTTTCGAGTTCCACACCGGCGAATTCGCCTTCGGTGTCGGGTGTTTCGAGCTTGCTCTGCAAACGGCGGTAGTGGTTATGCACCGCCACGGCAAGCACTTTTTTGGCATCATCCTGACCGATGACATATTTATCGAGTTCGGCTTTGATTTCGGCAGGTGCCGGAACTTTAAGCGAACTTATCACATCCGATACTTCGCTCAACTGCGGCGCCAGTTTCCCTGCTGCGGCAGCGCGTTTACCGCCCTTTTTTCCGAGCATTTCGCAGCATATATCCACGCAATGCTCGCAAATAAGCGCGTTATCCATACCGGCAATAACTTTACCGGCACTGCCGTCTTCCACGGGTCTGCCGCAGAATGAACAGACCTGTTTATCTTTATTTCTACTCATAGACTGAATTTTCTACCTTACTTGCGCTTGCCGACCACCTGGTCAACAATGCCGTATTCCACGGCTTCTTCAGCAGACATAAAGAAGTCGCGGTCGGTATCGCGTTCGATCTTGCTGAGTTTCTGTTTGGTGTGCGCCGCCAGAATACCGTTGAGTGTAGCTTTGGTACGCAGTATTTCGTTGGCCTGGATGCTTATATCGCTGGCTGTACCCTGCGCACCGCCCCAGGGCTGGTGGATCATAACCCGGGCGTGAGGCAGTGCAAAGCGCTTGCCCGCGGCACCGGCTGCCAGCAGCACGGCGCCCATACTGGCGCACTGACCGATGCAATAGGTTTTCACATCGCAGCTCAAACTCTGGATGGTGTCGTAGATTGCCAGACCGGCAGTGCAGCTGCCGCCGGGGCTGTTGATGTACAGATCGATATCCTTTTTGGGGTCTTCGGCCTGCAGGAACAAAAGCTGCGCCACGATCAGGTTTGCCACATCATCATCAAAGGGCGTACCCAGCAAGTCGGATCGTAGCCATGTCGTTCTGTGTGCCCAGGCGTTGGCCATTAGTATTGTCTTCCAGGACCGCTTGGCCTCCCGACTTTGTACAGATCGATATCCTTTTTGGGGTCTTCGGCCTGCAGGAACAAAAGCAGCGCCAGGAACAGGATTGCCACAACAACATCAATGGGCGTACCCAGC
>JAZNBV010000001.1:0-16003 GCA_045587205.1 Victivallaceae bacterium | reverse complement strand
CTTTGACACACTCTATGCCGAAGGTCAGCGGCGGTATGTGGAAAGCCTTTCAGCATACGCGCGGATGTCCCTTGACCAGATGCAGAAGCCCAAAGTCGAACATATCGAAGGGCTTTCTCCGGCAATCGCCATTGAACAGCGTTCCGCCGGCAGCAATCCGCGTTCAACCGTGGCTACAGTTACGGAAATCTATGACTATCTGCGTTTGCTTTATGCTCACGCCGGAACGCCTCACTGCCCGCATTGCGGACGCGAACTTAAGCGGCAGTCGGCACAGGCAATAACCGATCAGATAATGACTCTGCCGGAAAACCGCAAGATTATGATACTTTCTCCTGTGATAGACGGGCGTAAAGGCGAACACCGCGATATCATAGAAAAAATCCATTCCGATGGATTTCTGCGCTGCCGTATCGACGGAAACATTGTTACTCTTGATGATCCGGAAGAAATCAAACTTGCCAAAACCATCCGCCACTATATAGATATTGTGGTTGACCGGCTGGTTTCCGGCAATATGGAGCGTTCGCGCGTCAATGACTCGGTGGAAACAGCGCTCAAACACGACAACGGTATGCTAACACTTTTGATGTTGGATCCCGCTACCGGCGAATGGCAGGAAACCAAATACAGCGAACACCTTGCCTGTGTGGAGTGCAAAGTAAGTTTCGGCGAACTTCTGCCGCGCAACTTTTCGTTCAACAGCCCTTATGGAGCGTGCGAATGCTGCAACGGTCTGGGTGTGCAGATGGTTATGGCTGCTGAACTGGCTGTACCCGATGACAGCAAATCCATCAGGAACGGAGCCATTCCCGGCTGGCGGCGCGGACCACGGCATTTGATAATGTATTACAATATGATTCTGCGTAAACTTGCCGAGTGGAAAAATTACCCGGATCTGCTGTCCAAACCATTCCGGGATCTGCCGGAAGAGATGCGTAATCTGATCCTTTACGGCAGCGGCGAAGAACCGCTTGAATTTGACTATTACATACGCGGAAAAAAATTCCACTGGTCAAAGCCGTTTGAAGGTGTTTTGGAAAATATGCGCCGCCGGATGGTGGAAACCGAAAGCGATTCAGTTCGGGAACGCTTGAAAAGTTACCTTGCCCCGCAGATATGCCCCAAGTGTCACGGAGCGCGGCTGAATCCGGTAAGTCTGGCAGTAACTGTCGGCGGGCTTTCCATTGATAAATTCAATGCCTTGAGCATTGCCGGTGCGGCGGATTTTCTGGATAAACTTGTTTTGAATAAAGAACAAAGTCAGATAGCTGAAGATGTTTTGCGCGAAATCAAATCGCGTTTGAAATTTCTCTGCGATGTGGGATTATCCTACCTTTCGCTCGACCGTTCTTCCGGTACGCTTTCCGGCGGCGAAGCTCAACGCATCCGCCTTGCCACCCAGCTGGGATCGGCTCTGGTGGGCGTGCTTTATATACTTGATGAGCCAAGCATCGGACTGCATCAGCGCGACAATGATCTTTTGATCGCCACTTTGAAAAAACTCCGGGATCTGGGGAATACCGTAATTGTGGTGGAACACGACCTGGATACGATCAATGCCGCCGATTATGTGCTGGATCTGGGTCCCGGCGCCGGACGCGAAGGCGGTATGATCGTGGCACAGGGCTCTCCGGCAGAAGTGGCGGCTGTTGCCGGTTCTCCGACCGGCGATTATCTTGCCCAGCGCAAAGTTATTGAAGTACCGTCAGTGCGCAGCAAAGGCAGCGGCAAAAGCATAAAACTGCTGGGCTGCCGCCACAACAATCTGAAAAATATCAATGCCAATATTCCATTGGGCGTTTTTACCTGTGTAACCGGTGTATCCGGTTCCGGCAAAAGTTCGCTCATCAATGAAATCTTGGTACGCGCCCTCAACCGCCAGCAGAAAATCAATGATCTGCCGCCCGGAGAACACGATAAAATCGAAAATCTGGATCTGATCGACAAAGCTATCATCATCGACCAGAGCCCCATCGGACGCACGCCGCGCAGCAATGCGGCAACCTACATCGGGGCATTTGATATAATCCGCAAACTTATGGCGGAAACTCCCGAAGCCAAACTGCACGGCTACACGCCCGGCAGATTCAGTTTTAATATGAAAGGCGGCCGCTGCGAAGATTGCAAAGGCGACGGCATAAAAAAGATCGAAATGCAATTTCTCTCCGATGTTTATGTGGAGTGCAGTTCCTGCGGCGGCAAACGGTTCAACAATGAAACACTTAATGTGCGCTACAAAAAACACAACATTGCTGAAATACTGGATATGACCGTCAATCAGGCGGTGGAGTTTTTTGATGCCGTACCGCCCCTGAAGCGCAAACTTGCCACACTGCAGGAAGTCGGGCTGGGATATATCAAACTCGGACAGCCTGCCACCACTCTTTCCGGCGGCGAGGCACAGCGCGTGAAACTGGCAAGCGAACTCTGCAGAATACCGCGCGGACATACTATGTATATACTTGATGAACCAACCACCGGTCTGCATCTGGCAGATGTTGATCAACTGCTCAAAGTGCTGTTCAAACTGCGCGATATGGGCAATAGTGTAGTGGTCATTGAACATAATCTGGATGTTATCAAAACTGCCGATCATATCATCGACATCGGCCCTGAAGGCGGTTCCGGCGGCGGGGAAATCGTCGCGTGCGGAACTCCGGAAGATGTTGCCGCAACTACCGGATCACATACCGGCAGATACCTCAAGGAATATTTATAAAAATGAACATAATGCTTCAGACTTTTCTGGCAATATTGGAAACTTTTATCGTTTTCGGTATCGGCGCGTACCTTACCCACCGCAAAACCCTCGATCAGCAGGGTATAACGCAGTTGTCCAACATTACTCTGGATGTGCTTTTTCCGATGCTCACCATCAGCAGCATAACCCGCAACTTCCGCGCCGGACAAATGCTGGAAGCGTGGATATTGCCGGTAATGGGATTTGCAGTAATGGTGTTCGGGATGTTTGCCGGTAAAGTTCTGTGCCGGTTTATGCGCTGCAGCACCGCACAACGCCGGGCAATGTTTCAGCACTTCTGCAGTTGTAACAACTATGTATTTCTGCCGCTGATCGTGCTGGATAATCTCTGGGGCGATAAATATGTAAGTCTGCTGCTGTTGATGAACATCGGTTCCACTGTCGGATTCTGGACAGCGGGGATCGCCGCTTTCGGCGGAACAACGGTACGCGAAACAGTACGCAACATATTTTCGATCAACCTTTTTGCGGTGGCGATCGCTCTTGTTATGGTCATTTTCAATATTCCACTGCCGGGTATTCTGGACAAAGTCTGCAGCACTATGGGCAATGCCGCGATACCGCTGGTATTGATCGGCATCGGTGCGGCTATCTGCAACAGCGCCAAAAAGTTCACCAGTCATCTGACTGATGCACTTTATTTGAGCGTGGTGCGTTTGATTCTGCTGCCGGCAATTATTATATTGCTTCTGAAGATGCTGCCGCTGCCGGAAGATATTTTCCGGGTATTGGCAGTGGTATCACTGATGCCGGTATCTTCAAGTTCAGTATTGGTCGCGCGCCGTTACGGCGGCGATATGGATATGGCAAGTCAGGCAATCATCATAACGACATTGCTTTCGATCGTAACCGTGCCGTTGATGCTGAAAATCCTGTTGTGATATTTCAGTATGCGTGATATTTAAACTCTCCTGAACGGAAAAGCTCCTCAACTCTGCCGTCCGGCGTTACAGCTATGCGGTCAAATTCCTGCATATTGCGGTCAATGCTGCTGACAATAAGCTTTCCGGGTGTTACGGTTACATCAAAACCGGTAAACTGCATATTTTCCGGGATATTGCGGTTGGGGCCGCCGGTTGCCAGTATGGGAAAAGAGTAATTGCCCCACGCCTCCGGAACCGTTTTGCCGGAAAATAACTCACCGGAATATTCCACACTGTAAAAATCACGCGTTAACGGCACACTGCGGAACGGCAGATGGATGTGTCCGCCCAGATACAAATGGATTTTAACCTGCGGATCGCTGCCGCCGAAAACCGGATCAATGACCTCTCGAACGTGTCCGGGCATATATTCTTTGATATCTCCTGCCGGCACACCGTGTGCAAGCACAATGCGGTATTCTGCATCGCGGCATACCGGGGTATTCACCGCCGCTTGCAGCCACTTTTTTTCGGCGGCAATATAAGGCTCAATGTTATGAAACTGGCGGGTGGAGGGTGGTGGTATATTGCCATCGTCATCGCCAAAATCCAGCACTATAAAACACACTCCGCCCCATCGGAACATATAATACCCTTCCCTGCCGGGATATGGAGCAGAAAAGTATTCAAAATAGCGGTTGGACTCCTTGCCGTAAATCTCGTGATTTCCGCGCACCATAACCAATGGCATACGCTCCCCGGCAAGTTCGTTGAAAGGCACAACAAACTCATCCATCACCTGCTGATCAAAAAATGTTGTCCAATATAAATCTCCGAGAAAGGCAAAAAAATCCGGTTGAAAACTGCGGTTTCCGGCAAGAAATCTCTGAAGGAAATCTCTGCGCAATGCGGTATTCTGCAAATCAGCTGTGGCGCTGAAACGGAAAACTGTGTTCTTATCCGGCGCCGTCGTAAAATACCGCACATTGCTGTAAAATTCTTGCAGACTGCGGAACTCATCCAGCAGCACAGCGCGGTATTCGTAGCGGCGATCCGCTTCCAGATCCTGCAGACGGATGCAATGCACTGCGCGGTCGCAGCGCATCTGCCCGCCCAGATCATCATATACCCGCTGCCACTCCTGCGTACCGGCAAGGCGGTAATCCACCGCCGCCGGTGTATTGCAACTGCCGGTAAAAATAATTGTTGCAGCCCCGCTTTCAGCATCCGGGAATGATACAAACGGCTGATATTTGAAATCCAGCGGTATCTGTTCTGCGCAAATCCTCAATGCCAATTTTACATTTTCCGCATATTCACGATTCAGATAACTGGCGTAAACTTCGATTGCCAGCTGATTTCTGCCTGCCTGATAATCAATTTCCACCTTGTGATTGTCCGCCGCTACCGGAAACTCGCTGTTGCCGCTTTTACGGGCATCCAGCAGAATCTTGCCGTTGAAACTGAATACCCAGCGAACCGTTGCCCCCCAGCCCAACTGCAAAGTTCCGGGTTTGTCGGCATAAAAATCAGCCGTCAGCAATGTACAGGGCAAAGCAGAACTGCTGCCGGAAGCGTCTGTCTGACCGATGGCAGAGAGTTTCATCTCACCGCTGCGGTCAAATTCAAAAGATTTTCCGGAAATGCATCTGCCGTCCGGCAATATCAATTTTTCATCGATAAAACCGGATAAATCCACATCCACAGGACTGGCAAAATAACGCCACTGCCAATCGGCACAATTTTTTCTGAAACTCACAACCGGCTCCGGACAATATCAAAGATGTTTTTCAATGAACTCCAGCAAAGCATCCCAGTTTTCCGGCATAAAATCGTGTTCCCCCACCCGCAGATAATACCCTACATCATCGCCGATAAGATTGCCGGGAGCGGGGTATTCAGTATTGCTCAAGCCGTTTTTGCCGTAAAGTTTCCACGCTTCTGAAGCATATTTTCCGGAGAGATATTCCCCAACCGGGTCGGCGTAATAATCATTGGTGGCACTGGCAATATAGAGCAGTCGCGGCGCGATCGATGCCATCAGAAAATGCTGATCGACCGGAAATTCTGCATCGCAATTGACATATTCGGCAAACTTTCCGCAGAACCAGCGTTCGCACCACAAATTGAGCCACGAATAATCCTCACCGTAATAGCGGTGCGCCAGCTTTGCTCCGCAGGTACCCGAACAGTTGGAAACCGTCAGCCATACGCGCGGATCATTTGCCCCCGTCCACAATGCTGTTTTGCCCAGCCGCGAGTGACCGTGAACAACAAAGCGGCTGCTGTCGATTTCCGGCTGCTGCTCAAGGCAGTCCAGCGCGCGCATTATCCCCCACGCCCAGGCGCTGATAACGCCGCTGGGGCGGGAAGCGCTGTGCCACTCTTCAGAGGTATAAAAGAACCGCATAATACTGGTGGCAAAACCATCCGGGCGGTCAAGGTATATATCGTGATAATTGATCGTTGCCGCGGCAAAGCCGTGTTTGAGAACCTTTTCAAATTCCCAGCGGTATGCCTTGAGTCCGCGCTGTGATTCATCGGCGCGGCCATCATCGTAACGGATCGTCCACGACTTCGGAGCGCGTTCAAAAGGTATGAATTCCACATCGGGGTCGTTGGTGGTGGCAATATTACCCGGAAAGTTCAAACCGAAGATCACCGGAACTTTTTTGTTTTTCCGCCCGGCAGGTATATAAAGCAGCATCGGCAATTTGTGTTCATCGCCTTTATGGCGGCAGATTATATCTATTTCGCGCCGTATGGCAAGACCGTCAAAGGCAGTACCTTCGCGCCGGACGCGGAACTCCACACTTTCGCACACCGGTGGTATAACGCCGTACATCTGCTTGTAAAATTCATCAAGCAGATGCGGTCTCACATTGTTTTCAAACTCTTCAGCAGTCATATTTTCCCTGATCGGCAGCTCCGGAACAGTATAGGGTGGAACCAGTTTTTCATCCAACACCATCTGATCGGCTTTTGCCTGTATATCCGGAGGAAAATTTTCGATTGCAAAACGCTTTTCTTCCATATAAAAAAATCCTTTTTAAAAACTCAACCGGTAAAGCTGCCGGTAATAAAAAACTCTTTTATCAAATTTGCTATCTTTATATCGTACTGCATCGGGTCGTGCGGTACATTGGTATATACAACGCTTTGTGCATCCGGTGCGTGTGCCGAAAAAGTTTCCACCAGACCGTCAGCAGCATTGCTCAAAAAAAGTTTTCCCGGCCAATGGGCGTTGTTATTGCCGACAATGGCACCGATCTCAAGACCGGGTATATCAGGGGTGGTGACAACTTTTCTTGCAGAACTTTTCAATGCTTTCAGCGGCGGCCAGAGAATTCCGGCAAAAGGCATAAGCAAAGCTATATCAGCCAATCTTGAACCGTAATGCGGAGTTCCGGCGCAAACAAGTTTGCGGGCATTGGGCAATTTGCTTTGTTGGAGATATTCGCGCAGCAGCAGTCCGCCCATACTGTGACCGGCAAAGTAAACCGCGCGGTATTTTTCCGGCTGCGCCTGCTTTACGGTGCTGCTCAAACTTGCCAGACACCGTTCAAAACTTGAATACTTTGCCGGCATATCGGCTATGGCTATATTCGGGAACACATCCGCTAAATTATCGCGCCAGAACAGCATATCCTTTCCGCCGCGGCAGAAACCGTGCGCCAGCACCACCAGGATATCTGCGTACATATCCACGTTCCTCACCCGCGTCGTATATCAGAAGCAACATCCCGGATTATATCCGTCAGATCGTGTTCAGGCTGCCAATTGATCAACTCTCTGATCGCGCGGGTATCGGGCTTGCGGCGGAGCATATCTTCAAAGCCCTGTTCGTAAGCTTGTTCGTAGGGTATATATTCAATTTTTGACTCACTGCCGACTTCGCTGATAACGCGTTCGGCAAGTTCTTTGATGGAAACAACTTCCGTTGAACCGATATTGTATATTTTTCCCACCGATTCCGGACAGTCCGCCAGCGCGATCAATGCCCGCACCGTATCAAAAACGTGGCAGAAACAGCGGCTCTGCTCGCCCGAACCGTACACTTTAAGCGGGGTGTTGTTCAATGCCGACTGCACAAAACGCGGTACCACCATACCGTACTGCCCGGTCTGACGCGGACCTACGGTATTGAAAAAACGCACCACCGTCCCCGGCAGCGCCATATTACGGTGGTAAGCCATCAGATAAAACTCATCCAGCAGTTTACTGCAGGCGTATGACCAGCGCGAACGCACAGGACAACCGATCAGGAGATCGTCATTTTCATTGAATTCCGGATGCGTGGATTTGCCGTACACTTCGCTGGTCGAAGCCAGAATAATACGTTTGTGATATTTGGCAGCCAGCTCCAGAATACGCGCCGAACCTTCCACATTGGTACGGATCGTGCGCACAGGATCACGCACGACCAGCTCCACGCCCACCGCTGCCGCCAGGTGATAAATCACATCTGTCGAGGCAATGAGTTTTTCCAGATCTTTGTACAAAAGTATATCATCTTCAATTACAGTCAGCGCAGGATTGCCAACAAACTCTTCCAGGTTGCGCGGTGAACCGGTCGAATAGTTATCTATAACCGTAACTTTATTGCCGGACGCCAACAATTTTCCGGTAAGATGTCCGCCGATAAACCCGGCTCCACCGGTAAT
Organism: Victivallaceae bacterium; assembly: GCA_045587205.1. GTDB lineage: Bacteria > Verrucomicrobiota > Lentisphaeria > Victivallales > Victivallaceae > SIG78. Next base: position 7,712 of record JAZNBV010000001.1, on the reverse strand, counting down.
CAGAAAATTCATAATCAATCCCCTTCCCGTCAGTTATCTTGCCGCACGCTTTTTGAAAACCAGCCGGAACAATGCAGTTGACGGCCCGCTCAAAACATAAAGCGTAATCACTGTAAAAATCGCATATTCGCGGAAAACTGCCACCAGAAAAAGCAGAATTATCAGACTGATAACCTTGACCGGCTGATTGTTATTTCTGTTGAGCAGCCACTTACCCAGATGCCGGTAAGGAAGAGGACTGACCATCAAAACTCCCAGCACTGCAGCATACACCGGCAGCACCAGCGCCAGATTGCTCAAATCCCGATCATAAACGCGCATTGCCAGCACCAGACTGGCGATCGCCGCAGCTGCGCCCGGAGAAGGCAGTCCGTGGAATACATTGCTGTCGCCGGATTTTTCCATAGCCAGTACATTGTAAGTGGCAAGCCGCAACGCTGTACACCCCACATAAACCGAACAGAGTATGAAAGTCAGCCACACCTGTCCGGTGGTCTGCACCCCCTGCAGCCAGTGGGTCATAACCGCCATCAGCACCGCCGGAGCCACCCCGAAAGTGACCATATCCGACAATGAATCCATCTGAAGACCGTGCATACTTGTAGCATCAAGCATTCTGGCGGCAAAACCGTCGAGCACATCAAAAACCATCGCAAAAATAATGATAAGCGCACTCTGCGCCAGCACATCATAAGCATTGGTTGCCCGTTCGTAAACTGTCAGCGTCCAGAGTATGGAAGCAAAACCGCACCAGGAGTTGCACAAGGTAAGCGTATTGGGTACCCAGCGCAGTTTACGTTTGGTGCGTACCAAAAAGAGTTTTCCGCTTTTACGCACAGGCTTGCGCCGCGGATGCTGTATATGTTTTACCGGCTTGTTCATTGCTCTGTTATCCCTTCTTTTTTATAAACAGCCGGACTTGACAGAACCACCACAATCCGGCAAAAAAATCTGCACATTGTATAAAGTATTGCCATTTTTACAAGATTGCAACTATTTTGAGTTTACTTTTTGCAATAGATGTGCTATTTTTTATAAAAAAGGCAAAATATCGGGTTTTTCCCGTGAATTATCAGGAAATTTGATTTATGAATACAACCGCAAAATCGATGCGTCTGACTTTCGGTATTTTCGGCAGAGCAAATGCCGGGAAATCCAGTCTGGTCAATTACATAACCAATCAGGCTGTCGCCATAACCAGCGAAATTGCCGGCACAACCACTGACACTGTGGAAAAAACTATGGAACTTGCCCCCGCCGGCCCGGTAGTCTTTATTGACACTGCCGGTCTGGATGATACCGGCAAACTTGGTGAAGAACGCATCAAAAAAACCCTTAAGGTTTTTGAACGCGCCGATATAGCCATTCTGGTCACTACACCCGGGGTATGGGGCGATACAGAAATAAAAATTGCTGAAATGTGCCAAACGCGCAAGATAAAACTTATCGCAGTTGTAAACAAATGCGATACAGCAGTTGCCCAAGTACCGTTCCTTGAAAATATCCGCCGCTATACAGAAAGCATCTTGCAGTGTTCCGCGCTGGACTCCGCCTGCCGGGAAGAGTTTATGGAGCAATTCAAAAAAGCCGTAGCGGCAAATCTGCCGGAAAATTTTACCAAACCGGTTCCGCTGCTGGGGGATTTGATCAAGCCCCGCGATCTGATCATAATGATCGTCCCGATTGACCTGCAGGCGCCCAAAGGCAGATTGATTATGCCCCAGGTACAGGCCATCAGGGATGCGTTGGACAATAATGCAATGATCCTGGCGGTAAAAGAGGATTGTTACGCAGATCTTATCAGCCGGGTCAATCCGCGTCCGGCACTGGTGATATGCGATTCGCAGGTGGTTAAAACAATGATCCAATCTACGCCGATTGGCATACCCTGTACGACCTTTTCAGTGCTGTTTTCGCGCCTCAAAGGCGACACATCTGTTTTTTTGCAGGGCTGCAAAGCCATTGATTCCCTGCAGGATGGCGACCGGGTTTTGATTGCCGAAGCTTGTACTCATCACCCCACCTGTGAAGATATCGGCAGAGTAAAAATCCCGATGCTGCTGCAGAAAAAAACCGGCAGGAAACTGCAGTTTGACTTTGCTCCCGGCAGAGATTTCCCTGAAGATATAACACCGTACAAACTGATCGTTCACTGCGGAAGCTGTATGCTCAATCGACACGAAACACTTGACCGCATTTACCGGGCACAGTCTGTTGGAATACCTATCGCCAATTACGGTATGGTTATATCGCACTGTCAGGGCGTGCTGGATAAAATAGTTATTCCGGAATGATATTTTTTGAGATTTTACGCTTCGGAATACTTGAAAAATCTTTTTTTCAGGTTAAATTTTATTCCGTAGAATCAGTTTGATCATAAAATCAGGATTGTGCTGTTATGCCGGAAAACCAGGTACACCATTTTTTTGAAGTCGATGAAGTCTTTGCCAACTATACGATAGTGCAATATTGCGGCTGCGGGGCGTACGGCGAAGTTTATCTGGCTGAAGATATCAGTCATAAACGCGTAGCCTTGAAGGTCATTCCCATTGCCAGCGGCTCTGAAGTGTGGAAAATGGAACTCATCGGATTGCGCCATTACCGGCAGGCAATCGAGGACCACAGCAATCTGATAGAAGTTCTGCACGTCGGTGAAACTGAAAATTTTTTCTATTACACAATGGAAGCCGCAGATAATATGCTCCACGGTGATACCGAAGAGTATGTACCCGACACTCTCTCGCACCGTTTGGAACGCAGCGGGCGTATGGAGCCGGAAAAAGTTCTGGCGCTGGCACACAGCATACTCGATGCACTCGAACACCTTGCCGAACACGATCTGGCGCACCGTGATTTGAAACCGGCAAATATCGTTTACATCAACGGGCAGCCCAAATTGAGCGATATAGGATTGATCTCCAATACCGGTGTCAGATCAAAAGTGGTCGGCACGCTCGAATATCTGCCGCCGGAAATAGCCGACGGCGACCCGGTTGGCTATGGGCACGACCTCTATTCGCTGGGCAAAGTGCTGTACTGCGCACTGACCGGACTGCTGCCGGAAGATTATCCGGAAGTACCGCTTAATGTACCGCTGGCGGCGTGGCGGCAGTTCAAGGGTGTATTGCTGCGCGCCTGTTCCCCCGATCCCCGGCAGCGTTTCTATTCATCTGAAGAATTCCGCAAAGCTCTGCCGGCGGCGATCAGAGAAACCAGTTTCCGGGATGAAACCATAGAGAAACTGCGTTCGTACCGCAAACTGCATCCGGTACTGTGGCGTACCACGGCAGTATCACTGCTGCTTATTCTGCTGGCAGCGGGAATGAACTTTTATCTGTTTATGAATTACCGCCATTTTGAGCGCAACCAGCATCAGAACAAGATCGATTTCATCTTTCATACCATCGATCTCTTGAACGACCGCGAACTGCAGCTGCAGCGGGTGGCGGTTGCCACCGGCAATACGGCACGTTTCCGCCAGCTGCAGATCATTGCCGAATTGGCCTCTTCGGCACGGGCGGAAAATGATCTTGATGCAACCGAGCGTTACTGCCATTATGCTGATGCAACACTTAAACTCTGGAGTGAAGAGGTTTTCCGGAATTTGCAGATGCAGTATCCGCTCCAGCCTTTGCCGGAAACACCGGAAAATCTGCAGAATATACTTAAAGCATACACGGACTTCAAAGCAACTCCGCTGACGGGACATCTCCTGGCTGTGTCGCAGGATAAACTCGCCAATGCAATAAAAGAATTACAGACGGTTCTGGAAGAAAAATGGGCTGGTCCGATTGCCGGAAAAGAGTGGTCGTTAAAAGATTCAGATAATACAAAGATGGTCTATATAAGCGGAAGCGCACTGGATGGCGAACCAGCCGAATCTTACTGGATCGGCACCAATGAAGTAACCAATTCCACCCTCCGGGCAATAATCCCTGAACTCGACCGCTCCCCGGAAGCAGACGCCCTGCCGGCAACTATGATCAGCTGGAACGACCGGTTGGATATATGCCGCAAGCTCACTTTGCAAGCCAGTGAAGAAGGAAATCTGCCGGAAAACTATATTTACCGACTGCCCTACGCAAGTGAATGGAATTTTGCCGCCCGCGGCGGATGGAACGGTAAAGCCAATTTTATTCACGAAGATCAACTCATACACAATTACGCCTGGTTCGGCGGCAATTCGCACTATCAGCTGCATCCGGTGCGCTCGCGTCAGCCCGGTCTGATGGGGCTTTATGATATGATCGGTAACGCGGCAGAAAGCGTTTTGCTGCGGCCGACAGAACCGGGGAAAACACCTGCCGCCGGTAATTATGGAGCAAGTTTCCGCGACCGCCGGGTATCACTTGAACTGCAGCGCAAATACCCGCTTGAACTCCTGAATAACCGATGGAGTGGATTCCGGCTGGTACTGGGGCGCGGTTCAATGGATTATTTCAGCAACAACTGGTACTCCGGTGCCCCCAGAGTCACTGTATTGAACAATACAACTTATGAGTTTCTGGGAGGGGCACGCTGCCGCTGGAAAGGTCCCGACGCCTATCAATGGTGCCAACTGCTGGGCGTCACTCCGGCGGTACTGCACAACGGCAATTCGCGGCAGATGCTCTTCAACCGGGTTCCGCAACTCAAGGTATTTCCCTGTCTGGTAGGAGCATCGCATCGGCGCGGCAGCTGGATATGGATAAACAATCAGCCGGTCAACAACGGCGAATGGCTCGACCGCGCCAGCCATTCTGACAAAGATCAGAACAGCAGCCATTGGATCACGGCTGATTACCTCATCTGGGATCACGGTTTCTGGCGCGGCATCGATAAAAACACCACAGTACCGATGCTGGCGGTAAGTTACGCGCCGGATCATATTTTCCAACTGAACAACAGCGAATCGGCAAAAGATATAATTATGAGTGATTTTACTTTGCAAAACCGCCGTTTTTTACTTATGCGCGCTCCGGTTGACTGGTACACTGCCAAGCGTCTTGCAGAAATGTGCGGCGGTAAACTTGCGGAATTGGATAACAATATTCTTCAACGCGCCGTCAGCAGGAAGCTCAACTCTTTTACCGATCTGCGCATTGCTCTGGGAGGCTGCCGGAAACTGGGCAAATGGCAGTGGCTTTCCGGCAAGATATATGACCGCAAACTGCCGATCGCCACACGATCGGATAATCTTTCGCTCAACAACTACTTTATGGGCTGTTTCAACGGCAAACTCCACGCCGCGCCGGAATTTGACGCATTGCTCTGTGAGCTGCCAGCACAAGCCAGATAAGCTGTTTATTCTGTGCAAAAAAAGCTTCAGACACTAAAATCCCGGTTATTCAGTTTGGGAACAGCAGAAAAAAAACAAAAAAAATGGAGCGAGTGAACGGATTCGAACCGTCGACAGTCACGTTGGCAACGTGATACTCTACCAGCTGAGTTACACTCGCACCTTAAAGGGCTTGAAAAATGGAGCGAGTGAACGGATTCGAACCGTCGACAGTCACGTTGGCAACGTGATACTCTACCAGCTGAGTTACACTCGCACCTTAAAATGCTTAAAAAATGGAGCGAGTGAACGGATTCGAACCGTCGACAGTCACGTTGGCAACGTGATACTCTACCAGCTGAGTTACACTCGCATCTCATCGTTGTTTAATTAAAATACCACAAAAATACGAAAAATGCAAATTTGAAATCAAAAAAAACTCAAAATATCTTAAAAAACCTCTTTCCAGTGCGTATTCCAGGATACAGATCACTTTCTATAAAATTCGCGCCTGTTCATTTTTTCAGCTTCTTCGCGTGCGATGCGGTCTTCTTCGCGGTCGGCAATATTTTCACGCATAGCAGTTACAGCAAAAGCGTGAGCATCCTTCAAAGAGACATTTATACCGCGATCTGCGAGATACTTTTGGAACTCTTCATCGGAGTGATTGATTGCGAATCCGACATAAGGTTTAAGTACCAGAGTAATATCTTTGCGTTCCTCCGGAGAGAACTCCGCCAGAAGAAACCTCATCCCGTCCGACAAGTCCGATCTGTCCGACAAGTCCGATCCGTCCGACAAGTCCGATCCGTCCGATTGCTCCGTTCCGCGTCCGCGCCGTACATACCGGTAAGCAGTGGATATAACGCCTTCGATATCTCTGTTGGAGAAAGCGAGACTGGGGAATTTTTCGCGGAGAAAAGCGCGGATCCTGGCAATAAGTTCTTTCCACCAGGCTGGTTTGACATCCAGATCGGCACAATTCCCGGGAGCAAAAAAACACTACACTTGAAATCTCTTAATAAGAAATATTGCATTATAATTACACCCAACTTGCAAAAAACTCTCTGTAATGGTATATTTTATAGAGAGTTTTTTCAGAAACATAAATTTCTTATTGAGAAATATGAAAGTTCTACCCAAACTTATCAGAATACTTGATCTTTTTGCCGCCGGTGACACGCTGACTTTTGCTGAAATAACCGCACGTACCAACCTTACGCGCAGCAACACGGCGCATTTGCTTAACGCCTTATGTAAAAACAACTTACTCACAAAAAGCTCCTTCGGACATTATCAGATCGGCCCAAAACTTTTTGAACTTACCGGCGGCGGCAGACAGCAGAATCTGTTGAATATGATCGCCCAGCGCGGCGCGGACCGGGTGGCATCGGAACTCAACGAACTGGGAGTTGCCGCAGCATTCCATTGCGGCAACCGCATAACGCTTGCCAAAGTTCAGCCGGAGCGGATGGTGCAATTGAGCATTGCCGACCGGTGGTTTGAGAAATCCGGCTGGTATTGTTTAAGTTCCGGACGGCTTCTGCTGGCCCTGCAGAGCGATGCGGTTATTGAGTCGATTGTGGAAAAAATCGGTTTACCATCAGCTGCTGAATGGCCGGAAGCTATGACAAAAGCCAAACTCTTCGAGCAGATACAAGCCATCAGACAACAGCGTTATGCCATTGTTATGCGCGAAAACAACCGTCTGACCAGCCTTGCAGTGCCGGTTACTGATGCCTCCGGCGAGGATTCGGTTTGCATTTCCACAGTGTACATAACCAATCAGCACGCCGGAAGTGACCGGACAGTTATAGAACATCTGCTGGATATTGCTCAAGATATGCATAATTTACTCTGCTTTCATCATATTTCATTACAACATATAAACCCCAACATAAAAGAGGAGAATCCACAATGACTAAAATGATGGATCAGTACAATCAGATCGTAACCACTGCAATGAGTGACATTATCCGCGATGAGGAAAGTGCCATTCTGCAGGCTGCTGAAATCCTTGCCGACAAAGTCGTGGAAGGCAAGCTCATCAACATTTACGGCGCCGGCGGTCACTCCGCTATTGCCGCAATGGAAATTTTCTGGCGCGCCGGCGGCATTGCTCAAATCAATGCAATGTTCCCCACCGGAACCAACATCGTTTCCGCCGCCCCGACCACTGCCAAACTGGAAGGGTACGCTCCTTATATTCTCAACTTTTACGATGTATATAAAGATGATGTGCTTATTCTGGTCAACTTTTACGGTCTTAATATAACGGCTGTTGATGTGGCTATCGAAGCCAAAAAGCGCGGCGTAAAACTCATTACCGTCAACGCGCACAAATTTGCCCAAAAGGTCCCCAAGAACTTCATCTGGCGCCACTCCAGCAAACAGAACATCAACGACTTTGCCGATATAGCCATCGACAATCACGTTCCCTACCCCGATGCAGTTC